>JBGPLR010000060.1:0-11277 GCA_041486545.1 Terriglobia bacterium | reverse complement strand
TAGGAGAACACCACGGTCACCCCCAGCACGCGCACCTTGGCTTGCGCGCCCACATCCACCAGAAATTTCCGCTGGGTCAATAAGGGATCAGGGTCCGTGATCCGGCCCGCATCGGCGAACGGCCCCAGTTTCACGGAGAAAATTCCGTTGGAATAAATGTTCTTGTCCGTCTCCCAGTTGGTCAGGACGTAGTCGCGGCCCAGCGGCGCGCTGCCTTTGCGTCCGTGGCGCGTGTCCACGTGGGCGCGCATGGGCAGTTCATTGTCCGCACCCAGGCCGAGCATGAAGAGCTCGTCAAACGGGACGTCACCCAACGTCTTGCCGCCCCGCAAGCGCCACCACGTCTGGTAATCATCGCCTTTGACCTGAGGGAGCCAGTGAACTTGAAGTGATGCTTGAAGTTTTTCAAAAGCCTCAACCGGCGACGACCACAGCCGTCCCGTCTGCAAACGCAAGCCGCTGGAGAGGGTGATCCGCCGCTCCGCCGATCGCCAGAGTTGCGCGTCCAGGGCCGCGCTTTCCTTGAGCTGATAGCCTTCCTTCAACATCTGCGCCGTGAGCACCGGTCCCGGAACGCTTAAGGGAACTACATTGCGGAAATCGCGATGCGAAACCTCAGCGCCTAACGTCCACCTCCAGCGCCAGCCTATGAGTCGCGAAATTTCCACCGTGCCCAGTTCCCTCCGCATGTTGAGCGACTCCAGCACCGGCGCTGGCCCGGTAAAGCCGTTGCGGATGTCCCAATTCTCATTGCGGACATCCACGCCCAGGCGATAGCGCCAGCGCGCATCACGCGGTGAGCGGAAGCCCAGCGGCCCGGAGAGCGAAATCCTTCCGCGACGTTTGTCCGGGTCCCAGCGAAACCCTGAAATGATATTGATCGCGGAACGTTTCAGGTTGTAGTACTCAGGCGTGATCTCCTGGTTTCCCAAGCCGCTGAAGGTGCGCAGGAGCGCGTCAAGCTTGCCAGAGCCGAACCCGTTCAGCTCTTCCGCCCGGACCACAGCGTCAAACTTCCCGTCTTCGCCGGCCACCAGATCCAGACGATAACGAGGAAAGATCTCCAGATTGTTCACGCGAGCTTCGCTGGTCCGCAGTTCTTCCAGCGTGAGCACGCTCGCCGGAGCGAAAGCCAGCGCATGGTCCAGCAGCGCGGGGCGGATACGCAACTTGGGCTCGTTGCGGACTGCAACCACGGCCGGCCTGGGTCTAGGCAGGCGGTTCCAGTACTTTACCGCCGCTTCAACATTGCCCTGGACGAAATACAGCGTGGCCAGGAAGCCATTGGCGTATTCGTCTTGAGGATCAAGCCGCAGCGCGCGGCGCAAATGCGCGGCCGCAACACCATATTTCTTCTGTTTGAACTCGATGCCCGCCAGTTCGCTGGGAAAGCGTTTGTCCAGCGGCGCCATGCGGCTACCCGCGATCAGCGCCTGCCGCGCTTCGTCCCATCGCGATAGATTGGCCAGGGCAACGCCGTATTCGAATTCCTGCTCAGCGGAACGTTGCGGGACCTTCTCCAACAGTTGGGCCAGTTCCGTCCAGCGCTCTTGTTGAAAAAGTTGCTGCTCCGAAGGAGCATTTTGCGCGCGAAGCACGAGCGGAGAGCTCGCAAGCGCCAGACAAAGCACAATGCCGAGTAAGTTTGCCGATCCTCGGTAAGCCTTCGGGTTGGACCAGGGCCGCACTTATTCCGGTACCGCCAGCAGCGTCCACCGGCCAACAGCGGTCCACTCTTTTTCAAAGGCGTTCCGCTCTTCCTTGATCAGCTTCTTCTGCGCCGGATCATTCACCAGAACCAGGTTCTGCTCCCAATCGAGTCCGGCGAGTACCACGTAATGCCGTGCCTTTTCGCCCGGCGCCGGCCTCAGGGCCACGATCAACGGCCGTCCTTTTTCCAGATGAAGTTTCAGATCGTCCCAGGTGCCGCGAAAGACAAAGGTGCGGAAGCCGTGCTTTTGCAGATAGCGCTCCATGTCAGAGGCATAAATCCCTTTGGCTTTGGCGGAGTACAAGGCTTGCTGGATGACGGCGGGATCAGACGCCGCGCCGCCGGCTGGAGGCCCGCCGTTGGCGGACTTGGACCGCTGCTGCGCCCAGTACTGCATGACCATGGCGACGACGGCGGAGCCGCAGCCATCCTTCTCCTGCTTGACGAACGGCACGTCCAGCCAGATGCCGGACTTCTCCACGGCAAAAAGCGAACCGCAGAGACATACGATGAACGCAAGTCTCTGCGGCGCGCGTGTGAGCATGAAAATATCTCTAACGGACTGCCACAATGATAAGCACGAGGACGGCGATGCCCAGAATGATCAGGATCAGGTCCCGGTCGGCCAGCTTGCCGGCGGCAAAGTCGGCCTGCGCCTTGTCAGCTTGCGCTGCCAGCTTCACCAGTTCCTGGTCATTCAACGTTGCCGCTGCGGTGCGTACCTGCTGCGGGTCCATCTTGGCGGACTTGATGGCCTTTTCCGCCGTGGGTGAAGAGAGAAACTGGCGGACGGTGTCCAGATTGTGCTGCCGCGCCTGCGATGCTGCCAGCACTTCCTTCTGCAGATCAGCAGGGCTTACCACATGGCTCTGCGCCACTAGGTCCGTAGGAACAAGAAAGAGTGTTACCAAAACGAGAGCAAGCACCATGCGTGCCGATTGCCGTAAGTCAAACTGCATAGTTCGGTTCCTCCGAGTAATGTCCCGGCCAGAACCAAAGTATACACGACCATAAAGCTACGCTTTTTGTGACTGAAGTCTTGCGACTTGTTGCCCGCAAGTCTACGTGGCCCGCAGGTCTACGTGCTTCGCGCAAAAGAACCCCACGGCCAGCAGGCTGCGCAGGAACGCAAACTGCGCGACGAATTTGCTTTCACAAGGAGAGGACCGGAATCAGCATGCTATGACGGGCACACCTTCGCGGTCTTTCCTCGCAGCCTGCTGGCCATGGGGCTTGGGGCCTCAGTACCGCTCGCCCCAAAGCTCTCTTGAGCTGGCCTTTTTCAGTTTGCTTTGTGGGCTTGCGTTGCCGGGCCGTTGAACTCCAGCGAGTATTTCTTGCCGCCAAAGTGTACCGCGCTCAGCTCCCGGGTACCCGATCCGTTGGCATTCTCAAACTCCGCCATGTCGGTGGAAGCCTTCTGGCTTGACTCCACCAGCTTCGCCGGCACGGTGGCCACTGTTTTGCCATCGCGTACGATGCTGACCTGGACGTCAGGGCCAGTCCCTTCCCACTTGGCGACGTAATCGCCCGCCGGTAATGCCGTGCCGTTGACCTGTGCCGGGGCCGCGATTTGGAAATTAGCCTTGTGACTGTTGTTGGCTGCAAATGCCGCGGCCGTCATGGCCAGCGCCGCAACTGCAATCATGAATTTGGAAAATAGCCTGGACTTCATTATTGGTGCTCCTTATGTTCTTTCCCGAATGAGCGTCGGGAAGCGGTTGGGGGCGGCCGCTCTTAACCTGCAGGCCACTTGCATTCTTCCGCCGATGGCCTAGAATGTTTCCTCAGGGTTAAACGAAAAGGCCGTGGCACACGAATGCCCTTGTCTTTTCGTTGCTTCGCGGGGATTGAGCTCGCCTGAGGCCGCCTAAAACCATGGGCGGGAACAATCCCTTAACCCGTCTTCTTACTCCTTACTGCTGCGCAGGCCCGTTTCTATCGGACCCAAACTCATCTAGGAATACGCACCGCAGAGCCAAAATGTTTCATCGCTTCTGCGATTGCGTTATTCCGTTAGACGAACAACATGAACCGCAGGTTAGCCTTGCCTGCAATGTTTACAGCCTGTGAACAAGATGTTTACTGTTCGGAATCGAACGCTTTTGAAAACGTAATGTTCTGGCGCGAGTCTTAATTCGTGTTGAGCAGAGTACTGTTCTGGTGAATGCCGCAAATCTTCTTTCTTGAACCTCTACTCGCGCTTTTACTCTTCTTCGCAAGACTGATGGCCGCAAGAACTGAGCGCGTAACGCAGGTCACGCCTGCCCGTGACCTCCATCACCTCCAATCGCCATGGCGTTGTCTAACATGAATGTTGGACCCACGCAGCTTTGAGCATGCTTCGGGTTCATGCTTGGCTGCGGGAAGGAGTCGCGAGTATGGCAACCACCGCACCGCAACAACCAGCCGTCAAGGAATCCCCCAAGGCAATCCCAGTGGTTCTTCCTGCCCCGGCGCCGGTGACGCCGATTTCCCTGCGCAAGAGACGCCGTTTCCCCAAGTGGGCCTGGGGCATCATTGTGGCCCTACTGTTGGTCGCTGGATGGTGGGCGTGGCAATCTTATGCTCAGGCCAAAGTCACATTTGAAACCGTTGCGCTGGATCGCGGGGCCGTCCAGGCCAGCATCACCGCAACTGGGACGTTGAACGCCGTGGTGAACGTGCAAGTGGGCAGCCAGGTTTCAGGCAATATCAAAGCGCTTTACGCCGACTTCAACACCAAGGTGCAGCAGGGCCAGCTGGTGGCATTGATTGACCCTCAGATGTTCCAGGCCCAGGTGGACCAGGCTAAAGGCGCGGCAGATTCCGTGGCATCCGCCGTGGTGACCGCGCAAGCGCAGGTGGAGAAAGCAAAGGCTGATCTGGCCGGAGCCATCGCCAACCGTGACAATCTGAAATCCGTTCTGGCCAAAGACAAGGCCAATGCGCTCAACGCGCAGATACAGTGGCAACGCTCAGAGACGTTGTTCAAGGATGGCGTGGTATCGCAGCAGGACCGTGACATCGCCAAGGCAGCTTATGATGCCTCGCAAGCACAGCTTACCGCTGACCAGTCACAAATTGACGCCGCGGACCACAACATCCAGGCAGTCCAGGCACAGGTCAACGTGGCAAGCACGCAGCTGAACGGCGCCAGGTCACAGTCCAGCCAGTCCCAAGCCGCGCTCAGGCAGGCGCAGATCAACCTGGACCATACCCGCATCCTCGCTCCGGTTTCCGGAACGGTCATCGCCCGCCATTTTGACGTAGGACAAACCGTGGCGGCTTCGTTTCAGGCGCCTGACATTTTTGACATTGCCCAGGACCTGACACAGATGCAAGTTGACACCAACGTGGACGAATCCGACGTGGGCTCTATCCGCACCGGCCAGCCGGCTTCGTTCACCGTGGACGCATACCCGGGCACGGTCTTTCGCGGCAAAGTCACCGACGTCCGCAAAGCTCCTATCGTCGCCCAGAACGTGGTCACCTACGATGTGGTGATCGCGGTTTCAAATCCCGACATCAAGCTCTTCCCTGGTATGACCGCCAATGTCACTATCGTGACAGCGCGCGTTGACGACTCATTAAGAGTTGCGAACTCTGCTCTGCGCTTTCGTCCTTCACCCGACTTGTTGAAGAAATCGGGGATCGCTTCAGCCCCGCCCGGAACGCAGCTTTACCTGCTCAACAGCGGAAAACTCAAAGCAGTTCCGGTGAAGTTCGGCCTTTCTGACGGAAAGTTCACCGCGGTCACGCCCAACGCTGGCTTGAAGCCAGGGGACCTGGTGGTTGTCCGGGCGACAACCACGGGCCAGTCCACCGGCAATTCCACGCAGGGCACGCCTATCCGCCGGCTGCCGGGAATGTAGGTCCGCCATGGCCCCTCTCATTGATGTCCGCAACCTCCACAAGATTTACAACTTGGGGGAAGTCACGGTGCACGCGGTGGACGACGTGACCCTGCAAATCGAACGCGGCTCATTCGTGGCCATCATGGGACCTTCCGGCTCCGGCAAATCCACGTTCGTAAACATGCTGGGTTGTCTAGACCGTCCCACGTCGGGACGCTATCTGCTGGATGGCGTCCCGGTGGAATCGCTTGATCGCGATCAGCTTGCGGAAATCCGCAACCAAAAGGTCGGGTTCATCTTTCAGACCTTCAATCTCCTTCCCCGCGTGAATGCCCAGGAGAACGTGGAACTGCCTCTTCTCTATACAGGCCAAAACGTTCCTGACGCGGCGGAGCGCGCCCAACAGGCGCTGGCATCGGTTGGCCTGGCCGGCCGCGAAAGAAGCCTGCCTAGTCAGCTTTCCGGCGGCCAGCAACAGCGCGTGGCGATTGCCCGTGCGCTGATCAACAACCCGGAGATTCTTCTGGCCGACGAGCCCACCGGCCAGCTGGATTCGCGCACCAGTGATGAAGTCATGAATATCTTCCAGGCCTTGAATCGCGAACGCGGCATCACCATCCTGCTGATCACGCACTCGGACGACATTGCCGCGTATTCTGACCGCATTGTCCGCTTCCTCGACGGTCGCCTGGTGAGCGACCAACCGGTTGTCCATGTCGCAGCAGAACCCCCGGCGCCCGTAGACTCTCCGGTGGAGGTGTTGTCATGAAACGCATGCTTTCCGCCATGCGCATCGCGTTCCGTGCCCTGCAGGTCAACAAGGCCCGCTCGGCGCTGACCATGCTGGGCATTGTGATCGGGGTGGCAGCCGTCATCGCCACAGTTGCTGTCGGCAGCGGAGCCACGAAGCGTATTCAGGACCAAATTGCCAGCATTGGAAGCAACATTATCATCGTTACTCCCGGCAGCGTCACCAGTTCGGGCATGCGAATGGGCTCGGGGAGTTCCGTCACGCTTACAGAAGCGGACGCCCGCGAGCTTGCAACGCAATGTCCCAGTATCACCGTTGTCGCGCCTGTAGTGCGGGGCGCGGCACAGATGGTCTATGAAAATGCCAATTGGGCCAGTTCCACCATGGGAAGCACTCCAGCGTTTCTAGTGATTCGCGATCTCTCCGTGGCTAAGGGCGAGCCTTTTACCCAGCAGGATGTTGATTCAGCCAACAAGGTCGTGGTTTTGGGCCAAACTGTGGCGGACAACCTGTTCGGCGATCTCGATCCCATCGGCAAAATCATCCGTGTCAAAAAAGTGCCTTTTACTGTGGTTGGTGTTCTGGCGCGCAAAGGCCAATCTCCTATGGGGCAGGACCAGGACGACCTCATTTTCATGCCCATCTCCACGGCGAAGCGGAAAGTCCTGGGGAAAAAGTCTGCCAATGCTGACGCGGTTGACAGCATCATGTTGCAGGCCAGCAGCAGTCAGCAAACGCAAGCGGCGCAGGATGAAGCTGTGGCCCTATTACGCCAGCGCCATCACCTGCAATCCGGTGAGGACGACGACTTTTCCATCCGCAACATGCAGGAGATCCTTGCCGCTCAGGAAAGTTCGTCCCGCGTGATGTCTCTTATGCTGGCCGCGGTGGCATCGGTATCGCTTATCGTGGGCGGCATCGGGATCATGAACATCATGCTGGTTTCGGTGCGCGAACGGACGCGCGAGATCGGATTGCGCCAGGCCGTGGGCGCCAAGACGCGTGACATCCTTACACAATTCCTGGTAGAGGCCGCCACGCTTTCCGTTGTCGGGGGAATCATTGGCATTGTCGCGGGTGTCGGCGCGTCATTTCTGATCTCCCGCCTGGCAAATTGGTCAACCGTGGTGGGACCGGGCGCGGTGCTGCTGGCGGTGTTCTTCTCCGCTCTGGTTGGAATCACATTTGGCTATTACCCGGCAAGAAAAGCGGCGTACCTTGATCCCATTGATGCCCTGCGCTACGAGTGAGATCGGGCATCACCTTCGCAAAAGTTAATGATTGCTGGTGCGACAGAAGCACTCCTGTGGAAACGTCCGCGAATCGCGTTTAAGGGGATTTGTGGCTGGCGTCAGCAGGGCGTTGCGCCATCAGCGATTGGACATACAGAAACACCTGGCGACGCTCTTGCTCATTCTTGAGCCGAGTACCCAGCCGGGCCTCAGGATCTTTGCTCTTGGACAAACGCTCCAGCAGGGTGGTTCCGTCCGGCAGCTTCTTGTTGGCGTTGTCGTCGTGACACTTAGCGCAACGGCCCACAAAGATGCTCTTACCGGAAGCGATGCTGTCACTTTCGGAAGCGGCCGCACGAGCTGGAGTCACCGGCTCTCTCGGCGGCTGACTGGCGCTCTGCCACGGCCAAAGGGCCAAACACAAAACGAAGCTGATCGCAGGATTCATTCAGATCTCTACCGCGGGTTTGTTTTCGCCAGGCCGCGGCCATCTCCGGCACTGCTCAGGCCTGCACAATTAGACGCCTTGTTAACGAAATTGTAATCCCACTACCTTGACCAGTCAGAGCCTGGCTCTGCAAGAAAAGTGCCACGAAGGCAGGTAGCCCTTCGTGGCGATCTTTATATAGGGAGGATAAATATGAATATCTCGCTATTGCACCATGGTACTGACGCTGGGCGTGGCCGCTCTCTTGCTGGCAGCGAGCAACCGGCGCAGTTCCCCCACAGCCTGCTTGTGGATCTGGCTGACGCGGGCTTCACCTACTCCCAATTTTTCGCCGATCTCCTTCAGACCGGTGTCGTGGAAATAATAGAGTTCCAGGACGCGCTTTTGCCGCGGCTTGAGCTGGTGAACATAATGGCGCAACAATCGGAAATCTTCTTTCTTGCTGAACTTGTCGAACGCTGTTAGTTCCTTGGACGGAATCTGGCTGAGTTCATCGGGGCGGTCGGAGTCGTGATCGTCGGTCTGCAGAGACGGCTGTTTGCCGGACTCCAGACGCTGCAAGGTCTTCTCATATTCCGCCAGGCCCAGGCCTACGGCCATAGCGATATCTTCGCGTTCCGGTTCCTGGCCTCGGATACCGCGCAGTTTCTGCTTGGCGGAGTCAATCTCCCGCGATGTGCGGCGGTCCTGACGGGAACATGTGTCCCATTTGCGTAGCTCGTCCAAGATTGCTCCAGTGATGCGCGCATTGGCATAGCTGGAAAACTCCACCATGCGGGACGCGTCGAACCGGTTGGAAGCTTCCAGCAGACCAATCATGCCGGTCTGCACCAGGTCTTCAACGTCCACGTGCGCGGGAAGCCGACGCTTGATCTTGCCTGCGATTGCCTGCACCAAAGTGAAATAGTTTTGGATCACTAGTTGTCTTGACCCGGGGTTGATTATGTTTGTCGCCATTTGCTTTATCCTCCGCACCATGGATAAAGCACGTCCTGGGCCAAAACAAGCGTACTGTCAAGTGATTCAAAAGCAAGGACCAGAGTACTACCTGACTATTGCCTGCTTGTCCCGAATCCAGAATCCAGACATGCGGGCTAGACGAATATCCTGTGACAGCTCAAAGATTAGATGATTTTTATCATGTAACACGGTAATCAGCCGCAAGTGATGGGAATCGCCGGGCAAGCAGACGCTGCACGCTGAATGCGCTCTGGCACGGCAATTTCATTCCCCGCGCGGAAAATGTTCTTTCTGTTTCCTTACCTCTATCATCGGCAGTCCTGCGTTTCGATATAAGCCGGTTTGGACGGAAAACAAGGCAATTTATTTCCTGCGCGAAGCAAAGTTCTCACTAAACCAGCCGATGTAATAAACAGTTACGAAAGAATCGTGGAGTTGCCATGGACCATTTGCTCGTAGTTACGCTTAACGAAGGAGTGCCGGAATCATTTCTGGACTCCCTTAGGAACGCAGGCTGGCGCATTTCCGCGACCTCGGATATTGTGCTCGCCAAACATTTTCTGCAAAAGGGCGACGTGGCCGGCGTGATGATTGAATTCAATCCGCGGTCACCAGATCCAGACCGGCTTAAGGTGTTGCGGTTCATCCGCGAGGTTTCCCCTGACACCATGGTCATTATGCTCAACTCCGGCGCAGGCGCTTTTGAAGACGCCGGCAGCCAGCTGCTTCAGGCGCTTAACAGCAGCGACGAAACCCTTCCTCCGGCCCATCCCGGCATGCTGGAGCTGTTCAACTTGAGCCCGGCGCAGACCCGGATCGCGGAATTGGTGGCCCAGGCTTATCCCAACCGTGAAATCGCCCGCCGTCTCCGCATCAAAGAACAGAGCGTGCGCAACGAACTTTCACGCATCTTCAAGAAGATGGGAATCTGGAACCGCGTGGAACTGGCGTTGCTGATGCGGAATGGCCAACAAGAGGCCGCTGAAATTCGTGGCGCCACCCACTACTCTCCGCAAGCGTTGCCAGCGGAGCTGAAGCTGCCGGTGCAAGCTCCAGTATCTCAGCCGGCAACCTCGGCAAGGTAGCGAGGGAACACTACCTCAAAGATTTCTACGCGGGAGATGAGGGCTCGCCCCCTCAGGTTGCTAGCCTGCTCTTATGAGGCCCGGGTTCAGTTCGTCGTTTCGCTGCCGATGCCGTACGCTTTGATCTTTTGGTACAAAGTGCTCCGCGGTATTCCCAGCCGCACGGCCGCTTGCATGACTTTTCCCGATTCTTCCTCGAGAATGCGCGTGATGTGCTGCCGCTCCACTTCTCCCAGAGTCAAAGCCGGCCCCGACGCCACCTGCTGCGCGTGGCTGCCGCGCTGCGGCAGAACTAAATCATGGGCTTCGATCACCCGCTTGTCACACGTCAACGCAACGCGCTCCAGCACGTTGCGCAGCTCGCGGATATTGCCCGGCCAGAAGTAACTTTTCAGCGCGCTCTCCGCCGCCGGACTCAGTTCCTGCTGTTCCCGCGCCAGGTCGGCGCCCAGGCCGCGCAAAAGCGAATTGGCGATCACCGGAATGTCTTCCACGCGTTCGCGCAGCGGCGGTATCTGCAAGTGGAATGTGCTGATGCGGAAGTAAAGATCTTCGCGAAATCTCATCTCCCTCACCGCCTGCATCAACTTACGGTTGGTTGCGGCAATGATCTGGATGTCCGCCAAACGTTCCCGGATGTCGCCCAGCCGGCGATAGCGGTTGTCTTCCAGGACTTTGAGAAGCTTGGGTTGCACCATCAAGTCCATTTCGGCCAGCTCATCCAGAAACAGAATGCCTTTGTGCGCAGCTTCCACCAGGCCGGGCTTGGCGACGGACGCGCCGGTGAACGCCCCTTTCTCGTATCCGAATAGCTCAGACTCCAGCAGGTCTTTCGACAAGCCCGCGCAATTCACGTCGACGAAGGCTTCCTCCGACCGCTGCCCGTTCTTGTGGAGCCATTGCGCCAGGACGCCCTTGCCGGTCCCCGTCTCCCCTTGGATCAGGATGGGCCGGTCGGTGTGGACAATCTTGTTGGCTTCCTGGGCCAATCGCTGAATGGCGTCGCTGGTGCCCTGGAAGGGCTCCTTTTCATATCGCGGACGCACGATTTTCCTCGCCAGTTGTCTCCGCTGGCTCTGCTGGTTTTCCAGGCACACCTTCACCGCCGCGCCCAGCACGGAAAACTGCACCGGCTTGGTGAAAAACTGTTCGGCGCCTTCCTTCACCGATTTCACCGCCAGATCAATGGTGCCGTGTCCGGTGAGCACAATCACCTTCATCGTCAGGTTCATGTTCTTGATCGCGGCCAGGAAC
>JBGPLR010000059.1:0-11342 GCA_041486545.1 Terriglobia bacterium | reverse complement strand
TTTGCCGCCGATCAGATGCCGCAACGAGTGACAAGAGAACGCATACAAGCTCAGCAGCGTCACGTTGACGACAAGAATCAGGCTGCCGACGCCAATGCCGAAATGGCCGTCCCACCAGAAGGCGCGGATGGCGTCATACCAGAGAAAGCCTAGAAAAATGACCGCTCCCAGGAAAAAGTAGCGATGGATGTTTTGCAGGATGAAGGGGAACCTGGTTTCGCCGCGATATTTGCGACCCGCAGGCTCGCCCACCGCGCACGCCGGAGGATCAAAGAAGAACGCGCGATAGTAGGCCTTGCGGTAGTAGTAACACGTCATGCGGAAGCCCAGGGGGAAGATCAGGATCAGCAGCGCGGGCGAAAACTTCCACCAGTGGTGCTCAGGATCAATCAGCGGAGAGTAAAACGGCGAAAGGTACGGGCCCCAGTGGTAGTGCGTGCCTTCAAAAGCGCGAAACGTGGCGTAAAGGCCAAACCCGCCGAGAAGAATAATGACGGGAATGGCTTCCAGCCACCAGGCGTCGCGGCGCTGAGTGCGTCCGAGTCCTTGCGCTGCCGGGGTTCCGGTCTGGGCCAAACTACACCTCCCGATAACGTTGGGGGAATTTTGAAACCGATAAGTGTAGCAAATGGATGCAGCCCAGCCGAGGGCGGCTGGGCCACACGACTGTCTTAGTGCCCTGCCTGCTTCACCACCACGCCGCCCTTCATCACCATGACCGGGTTCTGTAGGAGCGTGACGTCTTTGGTGGGATCGCCGTTCACGGCCACGATGTCGGCGAATTTGCCTTCGTCGAGTGAGCCGATGCGGTCAGACCATCCCAGCAGGTCGGCGGCGTTGACGGTGGCCGTTTGGATGGCCTGCAGCGGCGTCATGCCCTCTTGCACGTACACGGCGAACTCATGAGCGTTGAGGCCGTGAGGATAAACGGCCGCGTCAGTACCGAACGCGATCTTCACCCCGGAGCGAATGGCCTTGCCGATGTTCTGGCGGCTGACCGCGGTGGTGGTCCTCATCTTCTCGGCATACATGGCAGGCAGATGGATCTTCTCCGCGTTCTCCTTCATCCAGTCCGACAGATATTGCGTCGGCACCAGGTAGGTGCCGTGCTTCTTCATGATGGCGATGGCTTCATCATCTATATAAGAGCCGTGTTCAATGGAGTCCACGCCGGCTTCCGAGGCCCAGGCAATCCCCTGCGCGCCGTGCGCGTGCGCGGCCACTTTGCGTCCCAGGCGGTGCGCGTCGGCCACAATGGCCTTCATTTCTTCCAGCGTGTACTGGCTGGCGCGCGGGTCGTCGCCCTTGCTGAGCACGCCGCCGGTGGCGCAGATCTTGATCACGTCCGCGCCGTACTTGATGATCTCGCGGACTTTCTGCTGGACGTGTTCCACGCCGTCCGCCGCGCCGTCTGACTTGGCGTGCCATTCATACGGCAGCAGGTTCTGGTCGCAGTGGCCGCCGGTGATGCTCAAGGCTGGTCCGCTGGCGATGATGCGCGGACCGGGCACCATGCCCTCATTGATGGCGTCGCGCAGAGCGACGTCCGTATAGCCTGACGCCCCCAGGTTGCGCACCGTGGTGAACCCGGCTTCCAGCGTGATGCGCGCGTTCTTGGCGCCGATCAGCGCTTCTTTGGGAATGGAGATGCCCAATTCCTGGTAGCCGAAGTTGGGATCAAACGTCAGGTGGGTGTGCGAGTCAATCAGTCCGGGAACCAGCGTGGCGTTGGGGAGATCAAGTAGAGTGTGGGTCTTGGGGTCTGGAGCGCTGGTCTGGATCTTTTCAATCTTGCCGTTTTCGATGAGGACATAAACGTTGTCCAGCATTTTGCCAGTTTTTACGTCGAGCAGGTGTCCGGCGTGGATGGCCGTCTTCTGCTGAGCTGGTTGGGCGATGGCTAAACAAGTACACAACGATAGAGTGAGAGAGGTGATGAAGGTTTTCATAAAGCGATCCGGGATTATAGCAGGCGCAGGAACTCGCTTGACTCGCGGAAACCCCGGGGGTAGCCTCCATCCAGCACTTTCAGGAACTGCTGTGAGCTATCGCTTAACGACACATCGTCTTCTAGCCGCTCTGCTGCTGAGCGGAAGCGTTCTCACCGGAAACCTATGGCCGCAATCGAATCCTGCGGGAGAGCCGGCACAGCAACCGGCAGTTCCCACTGAAAAAGCCGCTCCGCCGGCATCGCAACCCCAGCAGCCGCCCCAGGCGCAGGCGTCCGCGCCCGAGCTGACGCTGAAGGTCACCACCCGGCTGGTAGTGGTGGACGTTGTCGCTCGCGACAAGAAAGGCCAGGTCATCCCCGACCTGCAAGCCTCGGACTTCAAGGTCACCGAAGACGGCAAGGAACAGAAGATCAGTGTGTTCAACTTCCAGCATCCCGCCGCCAGCGAATCTCTGCCCGCGCTGCCGGTCAAGCTGCCGCCGGGCGTTTACCGCAATACCCCCAGGTATCAGCCCAACCGCGCGCTAAACGTGCTTCTGGTGGACGCTTTGAACACCAACGTTCTGAACCAGGCATATGTGCGGATGGAGATGGTGAAGTTCCTGGAAAGACTGCCCCAGGGCCAGCCGATTGCGATTTACACCATGGGCAGGAAATTGCGAATGGTGCAGGATTTCACCACAGATTTGACCGAGTTGAAAAAGGTGATTCAAACCTTCAAGGGTGAAAGCTCGCATCTCTTGAGCAATCCCACGGGGACTTCAGAGGTGCCGATGACGCTGCAGGGATGGGCCCTCCAGACCGCGGCGGAGAAAGCGCCGGGACTCAAAGCCCAGATCCAGGACTTCGCGGAGCAGAGCGTTGCCGACCAGTCGGGCCTTCGCGTCCAATACACCATGGAGGCGCTGAGTTCCCTGGCGCGCATGCTGTCGGGATACCCGGGAAGAAAGAACCTGATCTGGCTTTCTGAATCAATTCCCTTCGGTGTCTTTCCCGACGTCAAGGGCATCATGCGGTCCTCTGAGGATGTGCGCGGCCAGATCGGTCAGGACAGCCCTGCGAACGTGCGGAACACCTTCCTGAACAAACGCGATTATGTGGACCAGCTTGCTCTGATCAGCAACCTGCTGGCGGACGCCCAGGTGGCGGTCTATCCCGTGGATGCCCGCGGGCTCATAGGCAGTGCACTTTCCAACGTCGCCAACAATGTAAGCGGCCAGGGAGCGGCAGGAGGTCTGGCCAGTCGAGCAGAAGGACGCCAGGCAGAAGAACTCTTTCAGGCCCACTACAGCATGCGCGACATCGCGGAGAAGACCGGCGGCCTGCCTTATTACAACCGCAATGATCTGGACGTGGCCGTCCGCAACGGCATCGACGACGGCGCCACGTATTACACCCTCGGCTACTATCCCGACAATAAGAACTGGAGTGGCCAGTTTCGCAAGGTGCAGGTTTCCGTCAACCGCCCCGGCGCCAAGCTCCGTTACCGGGCGGGTTACTTTGCGTTCGACCGCGCAGCTTTTGAAAGGCAGCACCCGCAGCAACGGGACTTTGATTTCAGCCAGGCCCTGAACGCGGACTATCCCATGGCCACCGCAATCCAGTTTGAAGGAGGAGTGCTACTGCCGGAACCGGGCAACAACAAAGTCCTCGTGAACTACGCCCTCGATCCCCACCAGATCAGTTTTGAAAAAGGCGCGGACGGACTGCAGCGGGCCAAGGTAGATTGCGCTGTCCGGGTGTTTTCACCGAAAAACATGGAACTCCCCGTCAAGACCGAAGGAACGCGAGTGGCTGCTACGCTGAGGCCGGACGCTTATGAAAAGATCGGCAAGACTTACTTCCCCTGCCAGCTGAGTCTTGAACTGCCCCCAGGCCACTACTTTTTGCGTCTTGCCGTCCGCGACGCTGTCTCGGGCTTGATGGGTTCAGTGAATGCCGAAGTCACCGTGCCGGACGCGGCCGCGGCGAAACAATCTGACGCTACCCACTAAGCGAGTAGACTGAAACTCGCACAGCATGACCGAGCAAATCCAAAGAGGCACTCTGTACGTGGTGGCCACGCCCATCGGCAACCTGGAAGACATCAGCTTCCGGGCCGTCCGCATTTTGAAAGAAGCCAGCCTGATTGCCTGCGAAGACACGCGGCAGACGCGCAAACTGCTGGACCACTACGGCATTGAAACCCCTGCGGTCAGCTATCACGAGCACAATGAGGCCCAGCGCGCGGCCGAACTTGTAAGCAAATTGCAGGCAGGCCAGACCATCGCGCAGGTCTCCGACGCGGGCATGCCCGGAATTTCCGATCCAGGCTACCGCTTGATCAAATTGGCGATTGAAAACGGCATTCCGGTAGTGCCCGTGCCGGGAGCTTCCGCGATGATTGCCGCCCTGGTGGGCAGCGGCCTGGCCACCGATTCATTTGAGTTTCACGGGTTCCTGCCGGCGAAGTCAGGACAGCGGCGGACCATGCTGGAGCAATTCCGCCATAGCTCGCAAACGGTGGTGTTGTATGAAACGCCGCACCGCATACGCGAGGCGGTGGAAGACATAGTGGCAACGCTGGGCCCGGCGCGGCCGTTGGTGATCGCCCGCGAACTGACAAAGGTGCACGAAGAGTTCTTGCGCGGATCGGCGAAGGAAATTCTTGAGCGGTTGCAGCAACGCGATCTCAAGGGCGAGATTACGTTGTTGATTGGAAAAAGCGAAGCAGCAGCGCCGTCAGACAGCAAAGATCTTTCCGTGCGCCTCAAGGAAATCATGCGCGAGCAGAAGCTGGACGAGAAGACGGCGTTGAAAGTTTTGGCGAAGGAAACAGGTCTGCCGAAGAGTGAGGTCTATCGGGAGTTGCAACGTAAACGAAAGTGAGGTTGTGCCGCCCCTACGGGGCTCGAAACTTTCTACTCAGCTACCCAGCCCTTACGGGCTGGGCTACCGTTATTTCGCGCCTTCGGCGCTGGGATGCCGTGATGCGGCGTGTCTCGTAAAGCTTATGGATCTACGATTCGCAAGAATCAAAGACGCAAGGCTCGGTGGATTGTCGGTATAAGCGAAGGTTGGCGTGTGCCGCGCCCCTACGGGGCTGGACTCTATCGCCACGCCAGCCTTTTTTGGATAGAATCCGGCGAGGGGATAAAGTATGTACGAGAAGACTTTTCGCCAACCGGCCGCGCTCTTTCTCATAGCTGCAGGTCTCCTGGCGATCAACGGAGTGATCTTCTTCCACTCCGATTGGCCACCGCGATATTGGCCGAAGATCACGTTCACCCTAAATGATTTCGGAGAAGCACTACTGTTCTGCGCGGCGATTTTCGCCGGAATCGGTCTGCTTTACCTGGGATTGACTCGACTCTTGCGGCTTCCGATGAAACCGGTCTTGGGATATGCGCATTTCGCGATGAGTTCAGCCGCGATTCTGGTGGGGATGTTCCTGGACTACTGGTTCAACATCACGTACAAAGCTATTCCAGGTGAAGGCTTCATATCAGCTGCTTCGCGGGGGCTGGGCAAAGCATTCGAAGGATCTCTTTGGGCCATGGGCATCTTTGCCACAGCTCAACTTGTTTTTCTGTTCAATCTCTCCCGGAGCGTGATTCTACATTTCCAAGCCCGCCGCGCGTAAGTTTACGGATGGCTACTCCGCTGACGTGTGGTCGTGCACAACCTTCCATCCGCCGGGCATGCGCTTGACGATCAGGGTGAACAGCCCGTGCGGAGTCTTGCCGTCGGAGAGCGTGAGGTGCCAGCGGCCGGTGGCGATGGCGGCTTTGCGTCCGACGATATCAATCTTCAGTTCCTGAAATTCCAGACGTCCCATTTCCTTGCCCTGGCCCTGATAGCGCTGCTGGTAGCGCGCCAGAGTTGGCTCCCAGCCCTTGGTCACGGTGTCGCCGGAGAAGAAGGTCAGGTCAGGGGAGCGCCAGTAGCCCTGCATGAAGCCTTCCAGGCGGCCGTGGTTCCAGGCTTCAACCTGGGAAACCAGCAGGTGTTTGACGCCCTCTTCCATGTCTGCGCGGACGTCCTCGGGATCTTCCTGCGGCTGCAGGCCGGGACCTGCCTGGGTAACGGCCGGGTTGTGTGCCGGATCCTGCTGGACAGGCGTCTGGCCCGGACCGGGAACAGCCAGCCCGGCGGGCGTCGCCATAAGGGCTGAGAAACAAAGGGCTAACAGTGATGGTCTAAGCATGGCACTCATTGTACGCGTGCTTCCAAGAGTGCCGTTATGACCTGTTCCGGGTGCTTACTAAAGTCACGTCCGGAGTGCAAAGGTACATTGACCCAGCTAAGGGGGTAGGGTATTTTCGACTCACCTTAGGTCTGTCTTCCCTAAAGTGCCGAGAACGGACAGCCGAAATAGAAGTTATAGAAGTTATAGAAGTTAAAGACGTTGTGTTTACCCCAAAACTGTTGGGCGCCACTTTAGTCGGAAACGAAAATGCCCTCAATGTCTCTAGAAACGGTCGGTAGATACGAAATCATCGGCGAGCTCGGCCGGGGCGCCATGGGTGTGGTTTATAAAGCCAAAGACCCCACCATTGGCCGCACGGTAGCGCTCAAGACGATGCGGCTCGACGTCCATGGACTGGACGCCGCCGAGATGGTGCGCCGTTTCCAGAACGAAGCGCGCGCCGCCGGGGTACTGAGCCATCCCAACATTGTCACCATCTACGACGCCGGCCAGCACGACGGAATCTTCTACATTGCCATGGAGTTCATCCAGGGCACCACGCTGCATGAGTTGATCGCCGAAAAGCACATTCTGACCACGGAAGAAGTCATTCAGTATTCGCGGCAGATCTGCCGGGGCCTGGATTACGCGCACTCGCACGGAATTGTTCATCGTGACGTAAAGCCGGCCAACATCATGATCACCGGCAACGGCACGGTGAAGATCATGGATTTCGGCATCGCCAAAGCCGGCGGCAGCATGACCTCCACCGGACAAGTGCTGGGCACGCCGAACTACATGGCCCCGGAACAGGTGAAAGGCCGCCCGCTGGACGGACGCTCTGATCTGTTCAGTTTTGGCGTGATCCTCTACGAAATGCTCACCGGCGAAAAGCCGTTCGTCGGGCAGAACGTCACTACCATCATCTACAAGATTGTGAATGAAAACCCGATCGCGCCACGCGATCTTGATGTGACCGTCCATCCGGGCTTGAGCGCGATTGTGGTGAAGGCGCTGGCCAAGCTGCCGGAAGACCGTTACCAGTCCGGCGCGGAACTGGTCCGCGATCTGGAGAACTACAAGAACCTGGAATCCATCAACACGGTTACGAAGAGCAAAGTTGCCGAGGCCGCCGGGATGCGCGCAGCTTCAGGTTCAACGGCAGCTTCATCGGCGGTTTCACCGGCCGTGGCAACTTCAGCTCTGGACCAGACAGCGGTGCTGCCGCTCAAGGTAGCAGCCGGGAACGCAGTGCGCGCGCCGCAACCGGCGCGTTCAGCAGTGAAGGCGCCGATTCTTATGCGCCGCAAGATCGCCGTCGCGCCGCCACTGACCAAGAAAATGTTGGCCGCGGCGGTGGGATTGGTCCTGCTGCTGGGTTCTACGCTGGGCGCGTTCGCCTACTACCGCACGCACGCCCGGATGCAGCAAATTGAGTCCGTGGTAAAAGCCGCGGGACCGCAAACGCCGGGCCCGTCACAGACAGACCAGCCTTCTTTGTCTTTGCAGCCAGGGTCAGGAACGAACACGGGCGCGAAGAGCTACAACTCGGGCATCGCCCGCGATACCACGGTAAAGTACGTGCGGACGCCGGGAACGTTGCCGGCCAAGACGCAAAAACCGGCGAGTTCTCCGAACCAGGTTTTCACGCAGCAGAGCGAGCTGAAATTTGTCACCAAGCCAGAGGGCGCGAAAGTTGAAGTGGACGGATGGAGCGAACCCTCCTGGGTAACGCCGTTCACGGCTTCACACCTGGCGGCGGGACTGCATACGGTGGTGTTCACCAAGGCAGGATTCATCTCGCAGACGCGCATGGTGGAATCGGCGGCGGGCAAGAGCCTGGACGTGGGCGCTGACCTGAATCCCGCGGTGTCCACGATTGTGGTTACCAGCAACCCGCAGGGCGCAAACGTCTGGCTGGACGGCCGCGACTCCGGCATGACCACGCCGGCGCAGTTGACGGTGGAAAAAGGCGTCCACCGGGTGAGCGTGCGCAAGGCCGGGTTCAAAGAGACTTTTACGGAAGGCACGCTGGCGGAAGGGCAGACCATGAGCTTTTCGCCGGTGCTGCTCAGCGTAAACCAGCACACGGAAAACGGGCCCAGCAGCAATAACCTGCTGCGGCGCATGCTGGGAGGCGACACCGTGCCCGACGGCAAAGGGTTGGTGCACGTGCGCACCAGTCCGGAAGGCGCCACCATCACCGTGGACGGCCGCGTGGCCGCCAAGAAGTCCAACGCCCGCTGGCCCGCCGATCCCGGCGTGTACAGCATTGTTCTGCAAATGGATGGATACAAGAGCGTGCACCGCAACATCCGCGTGCAGCAGGGCAAGATCGCGAACGTAGACGAGATTCTGGAAAAACAATAAGCAGTCTTCTTATGGCCCGCCTCATCATCTCGTCCCCTGACGGAAAAAAGGGAATCCTGGAACTAGGCAAGCCGGTGGTGACCATTGGCCGCGGCAACGCCAATGACCTGGTGCTCAACGATGCCAGCGTCAGCCGCCTGCATGCGGTCATCAAACAGCATGACAACCGCGTTTTCATCGCCGACCGGGGCAGCACCAACGGCGTTTTCCTCAAGGGAGTAAAGATCGAGCGGGAAAGCGAGTTGCAAAGCGGCGACGTGATCCTGGTGGGCCGCTACCAGTTGCAACTGGAAAACATAGACGAAAAAGGAATTCAAGTTCGCCGCGCGGAGTGGCCGTCAACTTTCAACCAGATTATTCGCCGCCGGGCGGACGCAGGAACGCTGCCGCCGGGCGTACAAGTCTCAGACACCGCGGTGGCTGATCTGGCGCAGCGGGTCAAGAAGCTGGAACGCGAGAATTACCTGCTCACCGTGATCTACGAAGCAGGCAAGGCCCTGAACGGCAAGCTCTCCGTGGAGGACATCAGCGAGCAGTTGGTCGGGCTGGCTTCCATGATTGAAGGCGTGGAGCGCGGGTTTGTGATGCTGTTCGATGAATCGGGCAACGTGTTGCGGCAGAGCGAAGTGCTGTACCGGCACCCGGTGAGTTCGTTGAAGCAGCCGCAGATCATCCTGAGCCAGAGCGTGCTGGACCTGATCCGCAAAGAGCAGCAACCCATTCTGATTGACGACGTGAGCGCCGACGCGCGCTTCAGCGGCAGCGAGAGCTTGATCCTTTCCGGATTGCGCTCCGCCATGTGCGCGCCGTTGCTGGGCACCAACCGGATGTTCGGCGTGCTGTACGTGGACAACATGGAAAAAGCCTCCGCCTTTACCCAGGAAGAGCTCAACGTGTTTGCTCTGCTGGCGGCGCAGGCCGGCGCCGCCATTGACAACGCCATGGCCCACGAAAAGATTGCCCGGAACAGCGTGCAGCGCGCCGCGCTGGAACGGTTTCTATCTCCGGAAGTGGCGGAGATGGTGGCCGCCAATCCGGAAGCGCGACTGGGCGGCGTGAACCAGATGGTGACCGTCATGTTCGCCGACATCCGCGGCTTTACCGCCATGAGCGAACTCATGGAGCCAGGCCGCGTGGTGGAGATCCTGAACGAATACTTCACGCGGGTTTCTGACGTGATCCTGGATTGTGGCGGGATGATTGACAAATACATCGGCGACGCGGTGATGGCGGTGTTCGGCGCACCCATTTCCAAAGGCCATGACGCCCAGAACGCGGTGACCGCAGCCATCCAGATCCAACGGCTCTTGATCGAACTGAACCGCGACGCCGCCCTGCGCCATTGGCCGGAACTGCGGGTGGGCATCGGCATCAACTCGGGAATTGTGACGGCGGGCAACATTGGTTCGCCGCGCCGGCTGGACTACACCGTGGTGGGTGACACGGTGAACACCGCCTCACGCCTGATGGCCAGCGCCGCCGGCCAGCAGATCCTGATCTCGCATGCCACCGCGGTGGAGCTGGACGGAAAGTTTGACCTGGAAGAACTGCCGACGCTGTGCCTGAAAGGCCGCATCGAGCCCGTGCATCTTTTCAGCGTAAGCTGGGAAGAAGGCCCGCGGTCCAAGACAAAGAAAAAGCGCCTCAGCGGAGGCGCTTTGGGTCCAAAGAGAACCGGATCCAGAAAAGTTTCTACTTAGTCTTCCTGGATCGAGTTTCTTGCTCCAGGTCGATGGTTAAGGCTATTCTCCGCTCTTGGCTGGTTTGTAGCCGGCTTTCTGGGCGTCCGCTTCACTCATGTATTTGCCCTGCTTGGTTTTGCCGTACCAGCGGCCACTCTTGTGATACACGCCGCTATCGGTGTTGACCCACACCATCCCGGGCTGCGGAGGAGTCTGCGCCTGGGTTGTTTCAGCACCTTTCTTGGACTCGGGACTCTTCTTGGTTGCTCCGCCAGTTGCGGGCTGGCCGCCAGCAGGCGAGGTGGGGGCGGCGGCGGGAGCCGGCGCCGAAGACTTGCCTGAAGCTGCTGGGCCGCCACTGGGCGCCGCGGCAGGCGCCTCTGCACCCTTCTTCTTCTTGCTGCCTTTCTTGGGGGATTCGTCAGCGGCCTTGGGCTTGGCGTCTGATGTGGTTTCCGCGGCCTCGCCTTTTTTCTTCTTGCCCTTGGACTTGGTTTCTTTCTTCTCGGCGGCAGCGCCTTCATCGGCGACCTTCTTCTTGCCCTTCTTGGACTCCTTCTTGGCGGCGGAAGCGTCGTCAGAGCCCTTCTTCTTTTTCTTCTTGCTCTTGCTGTCATCTTTCTTCTCATCCTGCGCGCTCGCGCTGGAAGAAGCGTTGGCGACTACCGGCGCAACCATCAGTCCCAGCACCAGGCAAAGAGCGGTGAGCCACACCAGATATCTTGCTGTCCTCATAATTGTCTCCTTTGGTTTAGTCCAGATTGTTCTGCTTTGCTCAATCTTTGTTCCTAGTCGGGCGCTCTCACGGCATATCACCAAGCTAGAATGCAATTCGTGACACAGATCATTGAGTACGGATTGCAAAGGTTCGAGTCCCCCGCAGACCAGACGGATAGAATGCCAAGGATGATACTAGAGGGGCCTCATCGGGGCAATACGATGGGCCAGGGGCGCACGAGGGGCGCTGAAGCGCCCCAGACAGGTTGTGGGAGAGAAGATGTTAGGCGGGTTTGCGGCCCGTTTCGGTTTTAGCGTCCCAAGCGCGTTGCGGGCGCTGTGCTTCAGGCAGATCGCGATCCTTCACCCGGTCATAGACGTAGCTTTCGCTCACCGTGCCCAGTGATTCGTTATACAAGCTGGTGCCGCCCAGAGCTTCGCGCAGTTCCTCAGA
>JBGPLR010000058.1:0-11342 GCA_041486545.1 Terriglobia bacterium | reverse complement strand
TTGCGCAGCAAGGGTGGGATTAGAATGATCTCTCCATGCCGAAGGGACTGCGACGCATCCAAGGCGGCGGTGATCGTCATTTCATCACATGCAGTTGTTATCGGGCGGGTGGTCCACCCACTCTTAACTTTACAAGGTGAACATAATACGATATGATAATATCTTGCTCCAAGCGGGGCCTGTCCGCCCAGGCGGATGGAGGTGGGCGCTCTTTGAAAACCAATGCAGCCAGCGACTGGTAGCCAGCACCTAGTCAGGGCCGCTAACCCAAATCCTATAACCTATGTACTACTTGGTAATTGACACCTGTTTCGGCGACGAATGGCAAGCTGTCGGACACCCTCGGAAAACCGGGGGTCCGCGAAGGCGTATCGCCGGGGATGACTTGAGCTAAGTCCATATTTTCCGGGGATGAACGGGTAGGGGGTGGGGACATGCGTCTAAGGTTTACCGAAGGGTAATCGCATCGCTTGCGCAAACGGACGAACCTTAGCCGCCCGGTGACCTATAGGTACGATGACAACAACAACGTGCCGCCGGAGCATACGAACGCGTCAGACTGGAAATCCGCCATCAGTCCTCCCCTGGTTTGCCGGCCGGTTTCTCAAGGTGGCCGCCGAACTGATAGCGCATGGCCGAAAGCAGCCGCCCGGCAAATTCTTCGTTGCCGCGTGAAGCAAAACGGGAATAGAGCGCAGCACTGATCACCGGCGCAGGGACACCCTCGTCCACCGCCGCCTGCACCGTCCACCGTCCTTCTCCTGAGTCCGAAACGCGCCCCGCAAATTTTGAGAGGTCAGGATTTTCCCGCAAAGCCGCGGCGGTGAGGTCAAGCAGCCAGGAGCCGATGACGCTGCCACGCCGCCAGACCTCCGTCACTTCGGGCAGATTTATGTCGAACTGATACAGTTCGGGATGGCGCAGGGGCGTGGTCTCGGCGTCCTCTTCGCGCTTCAACTTGCCGGCATTCGCATTCTTGATGATGTTCAATCCCTCGGCAAAGGCAGCCATCATTCCGTATTCGATCCCGTTGTGGACCATCTTGACGAAGTGTCCGGCACCGTTGGGGCCGCAGCGCAGGTAGCCGTTTTCCGACGTGGAAGGTTCGCCGGTCCGCCCCGTGGTCCGCGCGGCTGATGCAACACCCGGCGCCAGTGACTTAAAGATCGGATCGAGATGAGTCACAATGGTTTCTTCTCCGCCGATCATCAGGCAGTATCCGCGGTCCGCTCCCCACACCCCTCCGCTGGTTCCGCAATCGACGTAGTGGATTCCCTTGACCTTCAACTCGCCTGCGCGTCGAATATCGTCGTGATAATAGGAGTTGCCGCCATCGATCACGATGTCACCCTGCTCGAGTACGGG
Organism: Terriglobia bacterium; assembly: GCA_041486545.1. Lineage (GTDB taxonomy): Bacteria > Acidobacteriota > Terriglobia > Terriglobales > Acidobacteriaceae > Angelobacter. The sequence goes on along the minus strand of JBGPLR010000058.1, from coordinate 9,977 downwards.
TATGAGCGAAGCCAATACTGAATCCACGACCGCCGCCGGAACCATCATCCATACGGCCCGCGGCTTGCTGAGCTTCTTCGCGAAGTCGGCAAGGCTCGAGGATGCTTTGGCGCCTTTTCCTGCCAGGTCCTGCATGGCCTGAGGATGCGTGTCATATATGACGCAATCATGACCCGCTTTCAACAGCCGTTGTGTCATCAAGGATCCCATTCGGCCCAGACCTATCATTCCAAGTTGCATTTGTCTTTCTCCTTATTAGAGACTCACGCGGCACTCGGTCCGGGCGAGAAGTTGCGTTGCACCGGGAACCGCACCAGCCGCTTCAGATTCTGGGAGGTGGTACTCAGGGCGGCCATTGGTGGCCGCGGCGAAATCATCTTTGACGCTTGTTCAGCTTGTCGAGAGTGCGCTTCAACTGTTCAAGCTTCTGCCCAGCCTCTCCGAGCTTGCCTTCAGCGGTCAGGTGTTGGTAGTCGGCAAGGTCTTTGGCGGCTTCCGCAATGAGCGCGTTGAGATCCGCCGCGGGCTGGGGCGAGGCTGATACGGAAGCCCCACGCGCCTGCTCGGCGGAAGCAGCCGTAGCGCTTGTGGACGACACCGCTCCACCAAAAAGCGCCGCCATCGCCGACTCGAAGGTTGGGCCATACGCGAGGCGGTCTTGCAGAGCGAGCACGACGAGACGCAACTCCGGCATCGGGCTCCGTTCAGCCTGCAGGTAGATCGGCTCGGCATACAGCAGCGCTCGTCCGGAGGGAATCACAAGCATTGCTCCGCGCCGCACGTGCGAGCCCTGCTGGTTCCACAAACTCAATTGTCCCGAAAGCTGCGCGTTCTGATCGATCCGGGCCTCGATCTGCATCGGCCCGTCGACGAGCCTGGTCTTGGGAAAGTTGTAGACAACTGACGTGCCGTAGTGCTCACCGTCGCTCCGCCCGGCGATCCAGCCAATCAGGTTATTCCTGTTCGCCGGCGTGAAAGGCAGAATCTCCACGAACTCCATGCCAGTCTCGCCGGGAAGCTTCATCAGCACGAAATTCGGCTCCATGGGCATGGTTGCTTGGGCGCTGGACGCGTCCAGGCCGACTTCGCTGGCGACCGTCCACAAGTCCTCACGGTTGTAGAACACCTCCGGATTCGTCATGTGATACAGACCGTATACGGCTGCCTGCAGCTTGAGCAGCAACTCGGGATAGCGTACGTGTTTGCGCAGCTCCGGTGGCATCGCCGCCGCGTCCTTGAATAGGCTGGGAAAGATGCGGCGATAGGCCGCGATGATCGGGTCGCCCGGGTCGAACACGTAAAACGTCGTCGTTCCATCGTAGGCGTCGATGATCACCTTCACGCTGTTCCGCATGTAATTGATGGGATTGGAGTCGAGGCTGTAATGCCTTGAATAGGGATAGCCGTCCGAGACTGTGAACGCGTCCATGATCCACGACAAGCGGCCATCGTTCCCGATCACGATATACGGGTCCGGATCGTAGGTGAGGAAGGGCGCCAATGCCGATACACGATCGCGCACGTTGCGACGCATCAGCAGACGGCTGTCCTTGCTGACGTCGTCGCTGAAGGGCAGCTTCGCCAGGTCGCCGCGGTCGAGCGCGATGAGGAGCCGGCGCAAGAAACCGGAGAGGATGATGCCGCCTTTGCCTTGGTAAGACGTGAGGTTGTTGGTCTCTCCTTGCGGGTAGTTGAACTCCTTCTGCCGCGTGTTCACGTACACGTCGGTATTGGTCAGCTCGCCGAAATAGACCTCCGGGCGCGTTACGGTAAGACCGCGCACCGTGCTCTGCACCGGCATGTTGCTCAGAATCAGCGTGGGCAATCCTTCCGGGGTGAAGCCGTTGACAGGGTTCATGGTCACGCCGTAGCCGTGCGTGTAGATCAGCTTTTCGTTGATCCAGTTGCGGCTGCTTTCCGGGAGCTTGTTGACGTTCAGCTCCCGCGTGGCCAGCATTACTTGTCGAGGCGTACCATCGAGCTCGTAGCGATCAATGTCAATATCGGGGAAATCATAGTACGTGCGGATTTCCTGAATCTGGCGCAGGGTGTCTTGCAGCGCATGCCAATCCCAGAGCCGGATATTCTGAAGCGTAGGCTGGTTGTTTGCCGGATCTGCCGCCTCGACGGTCGTCTCAGCCGGAAACTCACGCTGCAAAACCTGGTTCAATCCGTAGGCCTGCCGGGTCGACTCGATGTTGAGGGCGATGAAGGGTTGTTCGCGGACCAGCTCGTTCGGTTTGACAATAAAACTGCTGACGTACCAGCCGTATATCTGGATGACCAGATAACATGCCGCGGACGGGACCATCGCTGCGACGATCCAGCGCCTGCGTCCCGCCCACACTGCGTTGACGGCTGCGATCATCGCGCCGAAAATGAGCCCCACACAGACGGCGAGCATGCCTGGAATCCATACGTGCGCGTCCGTGTAGGTCACTCCGGAGAAGATCGTATGATCAACCAACAACAGCTCGAACCGGCCGATATAAACCCGCATGGCGAGGGTCAGCAACAAGAACGCAAACGTGATGGAGAGCCCGCGCCACGGTAAAAGGCTGTAATCGTTAGGACGTCCGGCGAGTGCACGGGTGCTGCCGGAAATGAGGATAAAGACAACGGCGGCCACACAACCAATCACGGCCAGCGTCATCAACCAGCCGGCAATGAGCTGCCAAGCCGGAAGGGTGAATAGATAGAAGTTTAGAGGCTTGCCGAAGATTGAATCCACGCTCCCGCCGGTGGTGAGCGGCACGTGCCAGTAGAGAGCGAGTGTGGGCCACTCCACGATCATGCTGGTTCCGGTTGCTAGGGCGATTACCAGCGAGCCGCCGAGCCCGATGAGGTTTAGGACACGCACGACCGGCAGCTTCACCGGGCGACCGCCGATGAAAATCGTTTGGCTGCTGCGCAACTCGGTGACGTGCGCCCTCTGCAGGGCCAGGAACGTGCCGTACAGAATCAGAAATGTTGCCGCAGCAAACGCCGCGAAGGCCGCCCACTTAATACCCTGCGTTGTCCAGAACACGCTTCCGTAGCCGAGTGTTCCAAACCAGAGCGCTTCTACATAATATGATGAAGCCGTCCGGCAGCCGAAAATGACGACGACGAGGACAACCAGAATAAGGAGCACGCGGCCGCGGCGACGCCGTGGCGACCGCGGCCAATCAAAGGACTCAGGCATTCCCCCCTCCGTTTTCATTGACATCATTAGCCATCAGCATGATACTCCCTGCGCCGCCGCTGATTGCATGAACGGACCAACCCGTAACGGGAACCTCCCTCGCAGCTTCCGGGAATGACAGCGTTCCAGGATCAGTTGGTTCCAGTGGCTGTACCCTCGATGTAGGCTGTCGCCTTGTTCCAAGCTTCGTTGGCCACAGCGCGTCCCAGAGCGCGCCCGGCCAGATCATCTTCCTCGTAATGGATGCCCCCATAACGCCGCGACATGCCCGCCTGGTCCGCCGCGTCTGAAAACGTTGGCCACGAGAGTGTGACGGGGGCCGAGGGTGTGAGCCCGAATCGGAAATGCATTCTATTGCTGGTGCATATGAAGACATGGACGTTTAAAAAAAGCCTCCTGGATAGGTTTCTGGAGATCTAACCCTGCCTGCCTGCCTGGATCGGAGCGCAGCGGCTTGCGGTTTACAATACCCGTCAATGCCTCCTTCGCCGCACGCTCTCGAGATTCTTCGACGAGTCCCCATCTTCAACGGACTGACTGAGACTGAACTGCAGTTTCTTGCCGAGCGTGCCGTGCCCCGCAACTACAACAAGGGTGAACTCCTTTTTGCTGAAGGTGACGCCTGCACCGGCCTGTTCGTGATCGAGAGCGGCCATGTCCGCATCTTCAAGAGCTCCCCGAATGGCCGGGAGCAGGTTCTGGCGGTTGAAGGGCCGGGCAGTTCGGTTGCCGAACTGCCTTTGTTCGATGGTGGCACTTATCCGGCATCCACGGCGGCCGTCGGCGAGGCCCGAATCCACTTCATCAGCAAGCAGGATTTCCATTCGCTCTGCCTGGTCCATCCCCAGGTACCGCTCAAAGTGCTGAAAGTGGTTGGCGGACGTTTGCGCAAGCTGGTGGGGATCATTGAAGAGCTTTCTTTCACCACGGTCCGCTCCAGGCTCATTTCCGTATTGGTCCGTCTGGCCAAAGCAGGGAAGAAAACCCCGGCAGGAATTGAAATCCAACTGCCTCCCAGCAATCAGGAACTGGCGTCTGAGATTGGCACCGTGCGGGAGTTGGTGTCCCGCAACTTGAGCCGCCTGCAGGCCGAAGACCTCATACGCATGGACGCCAAAACCGTGATCATCCCTGATCTACAGCGTCTGCAGGCTGAACTCGAAGCCCCGAAATAGTCCGCTCCCTGTGACAAAAGTCATACCCCCGGCCTGTTTCCCTCTCCTAGACTCCCCATTGAGACTTCGATTTAGCGAAGCGCCTTAAAGGAGAGAACCATGAATCTTGATGCCACCAGGACCGTAAGAGAGTTAGCCATTGAAATCCCCAATGCCACGCGGACTTTTGAGAAGCTGGGCATTGACTATTGCTGCGGCGGATCAAGATCACTGAGCGATGCCTGTGTGCATGCTCATGTACCGGTGGAAGACGTGTTGGGCGCCCTGGAACAGGGTGTCAGTTTCGGCCCGACGCGCGCTGCGGCTGTGCCGGATTTCGCCGCAGGAAGCCTCGGCGCTTTGATCGAACATATCCTTACCACACACCATGCCTACGTAAAGCAGGAGCTTCCGCGCCTGCACCAGCTCTTGAACAAAGTGGTTTCAGTGCACGGGAAAAATCACCCGGAACTGGGCAAGATCCAACAGACGTTCCGAGGGATGTCCGACGAACTTACTACCCACATGATGAAGGAAGAGCACATTCTCTTTCCCCACATCATTGCTCTGGAAGACGCCGTCAGCCACGGACGGCCGCAACCTCAGCCGGTGTTCGGCACCGTCAGCAACCCGGTACACATGATGGAACTGGAGCATGATTCAGCGGGCGCCGCTCTCAAGGAAATCAGCGCGCTCAGCGCGAAGTACACGCCTCCAGAAGATGCTTGTTTCAGCTACAGAACGCTCTATACAGCCCTGCAGGAGTTTGAGGCCGACCTGCATCAGCACATTCACCTGGAGAACAACATCCTCTTCCCGCGCGCCATCGCAATGGAGGGCGGAGCGTCGAGCGGCCTGTGATGTATCCGCGCAGCATGGAGGAGGGCCTCCGCCCATACCATGTTCATTTGTGACGGCCTCAGCCGGGTCAAGCAAGTGACCCGCCCAGCGCCAGATTCACGGACAAATGGAAATTTGCCAGCTACGGCGCAAAAAAAACCGGACTAAAAGTCCGGCTTGCCAAAAGGCAATTTTAGAAGGCAAAAAATTTTAGGAAGAAATTTTAAACAACAATTTTTAGTGGTTGCCTCCTTCGTAAGTCCCGCGATCTTGGCGATACCCGGGGCTTCGCTCTGTTAGTTTTCATCCGCAGACTGCTTGCGGATCGTCAGTAACCGGTTGCCTGTGCCCAGGCCTCCTGCGCTACCAGGGCAAGACTGCTGTTGGCAGCCGTCCCCTGAAAGCACTTGAAGACCGCATGTGCGTCACTCACAGGAAATAAACATTACTCACTTGGTTTGTCTAGTTTGCTTGCAGAGATTTCGTCGCGACCACGCACTGGCATGGTGGGCCATCGATCGGGAAAGTTTTCAGGATGCCTGCTGGTGCCCCAGCTTGATGGCCTGCGTTGACTCGCGGGCGCACAGGCAAATCCCTGATTCTTCCTTTGGATCGCTGACGAAAAGAGAGAAAGGCCGGCGGTTAGCGCCGGAGAGGAACTACCAGTTGCTGAGAGCCTTGGTCCAGTTGTGAAGCCGATCCCCGGTCCACAGAAGCCAGAAGTTGCGGAACAACCTGCTGGACTTGAGACTGAGAATGGAAATTCGACCGCACCAAATGCTTATGCGGTGTCTGGACCGTCTTCCTGCTGGGAGCGACTACATTGAGTTCAACTGTAACGGGAGGTGTGTCTTCGTCGCCGTCCGCATCGTAAGAGATGCAAACGAAGTTGGCCGCCCCGGCCAGCAGAAGCATGGCGCCCAGGACGAATCCGCGAAAACATTTGTACCAGAAGTTAGTCATATACAAGTTTAGGTTCGGGAAATCCAACCGCCTGAACCTTTGGCGAAACTTGATGTTGGATTTAGTCTGCCCGACGCACATTAGAAACAGATTAAAAACACATTAGAACAGCCAAAATTTTCTTGCTAAACAATTGAAAAATATAACTGTTAGTCTTGCAGCTTTCGGACTTGAGAGCCTCCCACCACCACCCCTATTTTGGCGTCGGAGTGCTCGGCGGCACGGGTTTTTTACCTGAGATGGGAGGCGCCACGGTGCTGCGCGACGACGGTGTTTTCGCGCTTCCAGCGCGCGGTTTCGTGATGGGTTGAGGCGCCGTGGGCGGAGCAAAATACTGCTCATTGAACTCCGTCTTCACCGCTTGCAGCGCGCCCTTGACCGAGACTTCCATCTTTTGCCGGTAGAGATCCCGGACGATCTCTCCCTTGGCCTGCTCCAGCGTATAAGCGCTCTTATCAATCATGCGATAGATCACAAACCCGCCGGCTTCGCTCTCAACTTTGGTGACTTCGCCGGGCTTGAGCGCGAAAACGTCCTTCTCAATGTCTGGAGGAAAACTGGCGCGGCGCCGCAAACCGGTCTCCGGGACCAGCGCGGGGGGAGTGATCCCCAATTTCATGAAGGCTTCATTTTGCAGCCGGTCCATGGATTCGCCCTTGGCGGCGCGCTCACGAATCTCTTGCGCGATTGCGGCAGCTTTCTTCTGGAATTCCTCAACACCTTCTTTGGGAGATTTGGGATCGAACTTGGGGACCAGCAGCCGGTCCGCTCTGGCGGTCTCAAATTTGGCAATGTTGCCCTGGTAGTATTTCTCAATCTCATCGGCAGACGGGTTGCGATACTTCTCTTCCATCGCGTGACGGTAGGCTTCCGCCAACGTGCGCATGCGAACTACCTTCAACAGCTCCTGGATCCGGGGATCTTTATCAACGCCGGCCTTTTCGGCGGCGTCCGCCAGGATCAGATTCTGAACATAAGTCTCGGCCACGTTGCGCATTGCTCCGGCGGTGAAGGCCTGTCCGCTCAAACTTACGGCAGAGAGCACGTCCTCAAACTGGTCGCGCGTCAACGTCGTAGTGCAAGGTCCGGAGTCTGACGCTTTACCGGCCGAACACAGTCCGTGCAGCGTGATCACCGGGAAGTCTGGACCAATCTCGCCCGCGGGCGGCTTGGCCTGGGGCTGGGCGGCCGGTACGGTGGCCGTGGCCGAATCGGCGTGTGAACTTCTGGGCTGCTTGGGATTGGATGAAGACGGCAAACTACCGCGCTGAGCGTTGCCTAGAGCGACCATCAACAGAACAACAATCGGAACAAATCGGCTCATCATTAAGGGCACCTTTCTTGCGGAAAATACATCGCTTTCACCACGGACTCTCGACAAATTGGTGGTCGCTGCGGGGAGGTAATTTCACCGTAGCATCCCAGTGTTTCAGGGGCCAACCCGCATGAGCGGGGAGGCTGCGGGCTGGCCCCTTTTTACTGCTCTTTCACTCTCGCACCCTTCTGGCTTTGGCGCACCAGTCGGGTTTCGAGCGAAAGCTTGTTGGTTGAACACAAAGCCGGCGATTTGCTGCCGGCTTTTTATCCGGTTGAACGAAAGCCGTCCAGACGTTTCGTTTATGGTCCTACGCTGTACACGTGTCCTTGGCCCGGTGTTGCCGCGGTCCCGGCGCTGGTAACGCTGGGGTCATCGGCCACATAGAGGATGCCGCCTGGCGCAAACGCCAACCCGGAGGGGTTCGCGAATGAAGTCAGGACTGCGCCAATGGTTCCTGAGTCGGCCCAGATCGTGTCCTTCTGCAACGCGATGTCCCACTGGTCCACTTGACCAAAGTTACCAAGTCCAAGAGGGTCGCTGCCGACGTAGAGAATCGGACGCGACGGAACAGATACATCCGCGGTCAACGATAACGGGGTAGTAACGTTGAGCAGCGGTGTTCCGCCCTTAGACTGAGCAGGTCCAACGATTACCGCCTTGCCTTTAAGGAGACTGGGAGATGCGCGAATGATTACTGTTACATTCACGGTTTCGGCCAGGTAAAGGTCGTTGGCGATGAACAGCATGGCCCTTACACCAAGTCCGTTGGACGTGGTTGCGATTCGCAGCGGCGCAGACGGCGTGGTTGCTGGCGTGGTGATCTTGTTGATATTGCCGTTCGGCCTGCTGCCAATAAACAGCGAGCCTTCCGGCGCTACAGCAACCGCCGTCGGCCCCAGGTTTCCGTTGCCCAGATTGACCGACGCACCCAAAGACTCGGTGGCCGGGATGTAGGCGACGCGGAATATTCCCGTGCTGGCCGTGGCTGCGTCAGGAATGTAGATGAAGTTGCGGACGCTATCGAAAGATGCCTGGCCCGCGACGAACGTGGGTGAAGGCTTGAAGCAATTCGAGAGCGCGGCAACGCCTGGGCTGCTGGGATCAATACGGCAGAAGCCCTGCGACGCGTCGGAGACCCAGGCGTGAGTGGCGATCCAATTCATGCCTCCTGGCTGGGTGATACCGGCGGCGTAGAGCGAGCCGGTCTTGGCCGGCGTGGGACCCGGCGTGGGTGAAGGCACCGGAGCGGGAGGTCCGAATTGCGTGTTGACCAGACCTTCCGTCGTGGCCGGCGCGGTCACCACGTACAACGAGCCAATCTCCGTAGTGGCTGCGCCCGGCGCAGTGGGGTCGCCGCCGATGGATACGTTTCCGGTCGGCTGATCAACGCTAACACCCCAGATGGTGCCATAACCAAACGTGACGCCATTCTGCAACCCAGTCTGCGAGAAGAGATCTACGACGTTGGTGGTGGTTGTGTCATAGCGAACTACCCGCGTGCCGTTCTCCATATAGAGGTATCTGGTTCGGTCTGAGGTTACCGAATTGGAGATGCCCAGCACGCCAAACATTGAAACAGCATTGCAGTTGCCGCGGCAGGCGGCCGCAGCCGCAATGCGCTCCAACCCGATGGCTCCAGTGTCAGCCAGATACAGATCATTGTTGACAAAGCTAAGGCTGCGGACAGGTCCGCCGCCGCTCGCTGCTTTGCCTACGGATTCCACGGTCTGAGTGGCCGGTGCTCCGGCGGGATTGGTAATGCGCTTGATGTCGCCGTTGGCGTTGAAGCAAATGTACAGCTTGCCGTCAGGACCGAGCGATGCTGACATGGGCAGGTTGGCCGCCAGGCCGGCGTTGGGCGCCAACACTACTGAAGAGTCGATGGTGGAGCCGATCGCGCTCATGGTCAAACGCCACACGCCGGTGGCTCCCGTCTGGTCAGTGATGTATACGATGCCCACACCGCCAGAGACGTACAGCTCAGGCTGGCCATTGGCTGCAGAGAAGCAGGTGGCTGGATTGAGAACACCGGCGTCAATGCGGCAAAAGCCGCGAGCGACATCAGAGATCCATACGCTGCCATTCCAAACGATGGCGCCGTTGGGCTGATTGACGCCGTTGGCGACAAGAGTTCCTTGCGAAGCAAACACTGTATTGATCGAAAGCAGCCCAATCACTGCCACGGCAAGCAGCCGCGCCAGAGACCGGGAATTCAGGAAGGTCCTTTTTCCTGCCGGTGAAACTATGCTCTTGCTGGGGGACCGGGAAGGTGCACAGTTCATTTTTTAAGTTCCTCTCTTCTCTTCTTACTCGGTTGTCCGCTTGCTTCGCGCGCCGCCAGGCGAACCTGGGGACGCGCGGAGCGGTGGGTAGTTCGAGGCTGCCGGGCATGGGCCCGGCAGCCGGTTGATTTATTGCCGCAACAGCGTTACGCCCGACGAGGCTGAACCGCCGCCACTGGACGTGACCGTCACCAGGTTCTGCGCGTCAACGTTGGAGAACGTGATGGAGTACGTCC
>JBGPLR010000057.1:0-11374 GCA_041486545.1 Terriglobia bacterium | reverse complement strand
TTCTGGTCCCGCACCGCGACGATGGAGATGTTCTTGTCCACAGCATACTCCACCTGGATCACGGTTTCCGCCGACTGGGTGAGGCTGGTGACGTAGGTGAGCGTCACGTTGTTGTTGATGGTCTGCTCAATGGTCACGCGCGCGCTGGGGTTGTTGCCGGTGCCGATGAACTGAGGATCAATCTTGACCCGGCTGGCGCCAAAGAGCCGCTGCACGCGGTCACTGAACTGGGAATTGAGGGCCTGGCCCAGAATGGCATTCGATGCGGTTGCGGTATCGCTGCCGCCCTGCGGCGCCACGCCGCCGGGCTGGGAAGCGTTGTACACATCCTGGCCGCGCGTCCGGCCAAACGCCAGCAGGGAAATAATGTCAGCGTTGGAGAGCGGCGGGTCCGAGCGGTAACTCATGCTCAGGTTTTTGCCGCTGGCCACCGAGCCGTGCAATCCAATGGTGATGTCGTAGTCCTGCACGCGGGCCGACATATCAATGTTCACGATGGGCTCAATGGTCAGAGGGTTGGAGAAGATAATGTCGCCGCGCTCCAGCCGGTACTTGGTGCCGTTGAAGAACACATCGCCTTCCGCGATATTCACCCGGCCCAGCAGCGCGGGGCGGGTGGCGGTGCCGCGCAGGCGAAGATCAAGATCGCCGGAGAGCTTGGCCAGCGAGGTTTCAACGCGCAGTTCCGGAGTGGACGTGATGTGCACGTCCAGGCGCAGGTTGTCGAGAAACGGATTCAGGGTGGCCAGTACCGGCGTCTTCTTGCTCTGCGCCAGGTACAGAGCGAAGTCAAAATGCGGGTTCATGCCGAAGCGGGTGACCACCACGTCACCGGAGAGCAGCGAGCTTCGGGCGGAACCGCTGTAATGCAACTGCGCGTTGGCGGAAGCGCTGATGCCCGGGGGATAGCGCAGGCGAACGTCGGTGCTGGTGGCGGTGAGATCAAAGAACAAGCCGTTGCGGTACGCCAGGAAGCCGCTTACGTCCAGGTCGCCGCCGCCGGAGCGCGCGGTAAGTTTCTCAATGCGGGCGCCGTCCTGGGCAAAGACCATGGTGCCGTTGATGTGGCTGAGGCCGTTGGGCAGGTCGGCCAGGGAGACGCCGGCATCCTTGAGTTCAAGCCGGCCGTTGAGCTGGGGATGGGCCACGTTCCCGCGGATGTCCACGGTAAAGACCGCCGGCCCATTGGCCAGAATGTCAGAGTTGAGACCCTGCAGCAGTTTCATGTCAAAGCGGCCGCGACTGTGCAGGTCGAGCGACCGGTCGCCGGAAACATGCACGACCCCGGTCAGGGAGATGTCCGTGTCGCCGCCCACCAGGTGGAACTGGTCCACACGAACCACTTCATTTTCCATGGAAAAACGGATAGGACCATCATTCTGCAGCTTGATGTTTTCCCAACTGGCGGCGAGCTGGGTGATGTTGCCGGTCACCACCAGATCGCGCGGGCGGCGCAAGGGACCGCGCAGGCTGATGGTCCCGGCAGCGGACGAATGTCCGGTGAGCGGGCCTTGCACGTAAGCGCTGATCAGCGGATCAAAATCCAGGCGGGCGAACGCCAGGGTCATCTGCCCGGGAAAATCATTGCGGAGCTGCACGTTGCCATCGACGGTGAGAGTGGAGTTCTCAAACTTGGAGCGGCCGTGCAACGCCAGATCAATACCCTTGGTTTCGGCAGTGATGTTCATGCTGCCGACTTTTTCGTGGTTCACCGTGAGATCGCGGAGATCAACCTGGCCGGCGATGACCGGCGCTTCTTCCGTGCCCGAACCGGTGGCGTGAAACGCGGCGACGCCTTCCACGACGAAGCGGGGAAGTTCAAAGCGATGCAACGTGGCCAGATCAATGTTGTCGCCCTTCAGGTCAAAGCGGAAAGCGCGCGAGTCAAAGTTGTAAGCCAGGGCCCCGGTGACCTGCGCGCCGTTGTGGGCCAGCGCCATGTTGGTAAGCTGGACTTCCATCCCGGCGATCTGCACCTGGCTGCGAAAAGTTTTGAAAGGCTCGCCGAAGACCGTCATCTTAGTGATCTGAACGTTGCCGCTGCCGCGCAAGTTGACCGGGGTGCCGGAAGCGCGCACGTCCGCGGCCACCAGACCGGCCACGGGATAGTTCAAACCGGCCAGCACCTGAATGTCTTCCAGGCCAACTTCCTGCACGCGCAAAGCAATGTCAATGTGGCTGGATTTTTCATCGAGCACGCCGGCATGCAAGACGGCAGAACCGGAAAAATCAATTTTGGCCTTGCCCCGGCGCAGCACGCCATGCTGCATGCTGATGATGGAAGGCGAGTACACCACGTCTGCCGCCAGCGCATCCCAGTGCACCGGGCGCAAACGGGCCGCGCCAGTGGCCGCGGAAAGCCGCAGCGGCGCCAGCTCCGAATCAAAGTTCTCCAGTTCCAGGCGTCCGCGCATGGCCAGGGCATCCAGCTTTCCGGAGACCGTGCCGTTGAAGGTCGCGTGCCCTTCCAGCAAGACCGGAATACGCGTTCCCGGACTCATCGCTGCCAGCGCCGGCTTGAGTTCATGGAGGTCAGTGGAGGTGGCCGTAAGCCTGGCTTGCGCCGCTTCTGATCCTAACTGCCCGGACGCGGTCAAGTGGAGAGCGCGGGTGGAGAAATTCAGAGTGGCAACGTCCAGGGTACGCACGTCTCCGTGGTAGGTTGCGGCGAGCTGCGCAGTGACCGGAACTTGTTTCGGCGTGATGTCAGGCGGGGGTACAACGCCCAGCTTGATCTCCACCAGAGCGTTTTGGACGGCGCCGGACCAGGTGCCTTTGAGTTGTCCCGATATCCCTCCGGCAAGCGACATCTGGTCGAGCGGCAGGCGTGCGGTGGACACGGCCGCCGCGACCTGGCTGACTTGCAATCCTGACAGCTCAACCGTAGCAGAGCCCTTCTGCGGCGCAAGCTTCTTGTTCCCTGCTGGGTTGTTCCAGTTGCTGAGCTGGACGTCAGCTTTCATGCTCCCGCCGAAGGCGCGCAGCGCGAGGCGAGGCAGCGCGATCTTGTCCTGCGTCAAAGTAAACGGCGATTCGCCATCCACTCCGGCAACGCGCAGTACCGCGTCATGCCACTCCAGCCCGCGCACCGTCATATCGCCCTGCGTGGAATAGCGGCCATTCTGGTAGAGAAACACGCCTTTGAGGTTGGCCCGTCCGGCGCGCACTTCGGAAATTCGCGCTTGCCGGGCGGCTTCCACCAGCTCCACGGTGGCGGTGTATTGCAGGCGCACGTCCGGGTTGTTGTAGCTGCGCAGCACGCCGGTCGCCTGGATCTTGCCGCTGGAGAAAGCAAGCTTGAGGGACTTGATCTCCGTTTCCGCAGGACGCAGGAGCAGCGCCAATTCCAGGTCACCGCTTTGCGGCGAAACATTGCGGTAGCGGACCGCACGCAGCGACATGGCCAGCCGCGCGTCATAACCCTTCTCCCGGGCGGAATAGCTCATGCCCACCGAAACCCGGTCTCCGGCCATGGCAAACGGAATCTGTTCTTGATTCAAGATCAGCGTGCCGTTGCTGATTTCCACATGCTGAATGTCAAGGTCAAAGAGCTGCTGCCCCGGCGTGGAAGCACCCGCAATCTTGTGCGCAGGCTGGTTGGTGGAGCCGTCAGGGTAAACAATAAGGTGGACCACCGGATGGTCAACCACTAATTTGTTCAGAGAAACCTTGCGGGAGAGAAAAGAAACAATCTTCACTTCCACGGTGACCAGATCAGCGTGGAGGTACGGAGCTTCGCCGGGCGCTTCTTTCCCGTGGATAGTCAGGTTGCCGGCGACGAAGCGCAGGGCGGAAAGTTTCCAGGTGAACGACTGAATTTCAACCTTGCCGCCGGTCATCTGCTCCAGTTCGGCCACCACGCGGGCCCGGACCGTCTCGCGGAAAGAAGCGCTGTTCAGGTAAATCAGGAGCGCGGCAATCGCACCGAGAAACAACACCAGGATGGCCTTGCGAAGGCGGAAACGCCGAGGCTTGACGGGCAGTGGGGCCGCAGGCGCAGTCACTGATTGACTCCACTGGCTTCTCCGGACGCGGCCGAGATGGCAGCCACCATTTTTTCTATTCGGGCCTGGGAACGCAAGGTCTGCAGCCAGGTGTTCAGCATTTCATTGATGCTCTGGTCCACCAGCAGCTTTTCAATTTCGCCGGAGACGGCCGAGAGCGGCTGTTCCGGGTGGCCTTGCTTGCGCAGTTCGGGCAGAAACTTTTCCTGGTAGTAAGTACTGATGGCCGTTTTGTCCACGCGCACCAACCCGCGGAAACGCATATCAATGAAGCTCAGCAGGCGGACCTGCGACGTCACGTAATCCTCGATGTCCTGCACGATCAGGCCGTAGCCCAGGAGCAGGGCCTTCCAACCTTCGTCGGTGGCGGCGCCCGGGACCTGGGCGCGAATGCTCTTCACCTGTGCCGCCACTTGCTCGGGAGCGGGGTCCACCATAGCGTTGTTCATGATCTGCTGGTCCAGGAGAGCGCGGTCAATCAAGCGGTCCAGTGCCGCCAGAGTGTCCTGCTGCGTGCGCTTGGACAGAGGAGCGCCTTGCATCATGAACTCCACGCGCACTTCCTGGTCCAGTTCGCTCTGCAGAATCACGCGGCCATTCACGACAGCCACCATGCGGTCCACAATTTGCGCGGAGCAGGCGGCGGAAGCCAGCAGCAGGAGCACGAATTGGAGAGCGCGCGTCATCATTGATTAGGATGTCAGAAAGTCTGTCCTATGTTGAAAAAGAAATTGAAATGCCGCAGCACTTGCGAAAAAGGCGGCACCGGGGGAGCAGGCGGGGCGGGCTGGATCGGGGCCGAAACCGGGAATGCCGGCGGGTTTAAGTTATATCCCAAATCAAAGCTCACCGGGCCGATGGGCGTGCGATAGCGCACGCCGCCACCCACCGCATGTGACACGTAATTGAAATTGCAGGTCTGTAAGGCCGGATTCAAGCACGTAATGCGGTTGGGCTGGTGGAACTTATAGAAACTGTTAGCCATGTCCGCAGGCGTGGCGAAGATGTTGCCCATGTCATGAAACAGTACAACGCTGAGATTGTTACCGACCCAGGGCAGCGGCAGGGGCGGCGTGCGAAGTTCCAGGTTGTTGATGAACTGGGCTTCGCCGCCCAGGGGGAAGCCGGTGGACAAGTCGCGCGGACCGGCCTGATTCACGCCGAAGCCACGATGCGTGGTGCTGCCTCCGGCGAGAAAGCGCTCCGGCAAGGGAATGAAGTGGGTGGTGGAGGGAACCACGGCGCCGGCGGGCACAATGGCCGCGCTGGTGTTGCCGAACGGCTCTTCAATCCCAATGCGGGTGGAGCGGGCAAACACCCAGCGCCTTTTGTGGAACTGGTAGTAGGTGGAATTCTGCACCACCAGCCGCACGAAACTGGCTTGTGAGCCAAAGGCCCCGGAGGCGACGCCAATGTCCGCCGCCGTGAAAGACCCTTTGCGGGAATCAATGGGATTGTCGCGGGTATCGCGGAGGTAGCTGAAGTCCGGCATGCCCACGCGCACCGCCTGGGAGAACAAAGGCACGGCGTTGATGTTGATGGCCAGATTGTCCGTGGAGACTTTGCGATAGATAAAGCGGTAGAGCAAGGTGGTGGCCTTGTTCAGCGTTTGCTTGATCTCCGCCGAACCTTCCAGGCGTTTGGCGGTAAAAGTACGCACATCATTGGTCTGCTCATAGAAAGCAGTGAAGGCCAGAGAAAGTTTTTCCGAATCAAACCAGCGAGGCGCTTCAAAGCCCAGCAGCGCCAGCTTCTCCAGATTGCCGTAGCGCGTCTTCAGACTGAGGGTGTGGGCGCGCCCGCGGAAATTCAACCGGGTGATGTCAAACGACACGCGCGGGCTCGCTCCGGTTTGGCCTTGCGGACTGGTGGTTCCCGTGGGCTGGCCGGTCTGCACTTCCAGGCCGCCGCCGTAGCTGAAGGTGTAGCGCTTGGCTTCCGAGAGTTCAAAGTTGACGTTCTTGCGCGTGTCCTGGCCATCCGGGTTCTGCACCGCCATGTTGACTTCATTGAAGATGCCCAGGTCATAGAGGCGGCGCTGGGCGCTCAACATGTCCTGCTGGCTGAGCGCGCTGCCGGGAGGAATTCTTACTTCGCGGTCCACCACAAAAGGCCGCGTGTAGTGCAACCCGGAGATGAGCACCTGGTCCACAAACACCTGGGGGCCTTCCGTGATTTTGTAGGTGACGTTGATCTTGGTGGCGTCGCCCGGCTCGGGCTGGGTGGCGTATTCAAACTGGACTTTGGAAAAGCCCTTGTTGAAGTAGGCGTCCATGACTTCCGTCTGGTCGCTGAGGATGGTGGCGTCCGAATACGGCTGGCCTTCGGTGGCGGCGATGAGCTTGCGGATGTCATCGTCAGAGATTGCCGAGTTTCCGGTGATCAGCAGTTTACCGACGGTGGTCTGCGGGCCTTCCTGGATGATGAGCTTCACTTTGAGGAAGCTCCGTCTGCCTTCATCCGCGCCGGTCACCGCAGGCGCGACTTTCACCTGCAGGAAACCGCTGCCGCGATAAAGGTTCTCAATCGCCTGGATGTCACGGGCCAGCAACGATTGGCTGAAGACCCCGTGGACCAGAAGACCGCCCGCGGGCTGGATCACCATGCGCTCACGGATGTCTTCCGGACGGAAGTAATGGTTGCCTTCAATGGCCAGCTCAGCGAACTTGTGGCGCTGGTTCCTTTCCACTTTGTAGACCACGGAGCGCCGGCCGCCGTCGTCCGACTGTTCCTGCGTGTAGGTGACCTGGACGTCAAAGTAACCTTTGGTCTGGAAATAATCGCGCAGATTGCGCGCCCCTTCCTGCAGCAGGTCTTCATCCACGGCGTTTTCTTCGTAAACCGGGACGTATTTCTTGATCAGCCCGCGGCGCAGTTTAGCGCCTTCTACTTTAACGTCCACGATGGGGCCGCCGGAAATCTCAAAGGTGTAATCCAGGGTATTGGTCTCAGGATGATATTCGCGCTGCGTCAAGGTCACTTGGGCTTCCAGGCGCTGTTTTTTCTGAAAGCGTTTGCGCAGGCGCTGCAGGGCCTTGGTAAGACGGCTGGAGGTCACGCGGTTGCCGTTGCGGAGCTTGGCAATATCGCGGACTTCCTGGGCGGTGTATCCGGGCGAGCCGCCTACCTTAATTAAGCCCACGCGCGCGGGCTTGCCTTTATTCACGGAAAAATGGACGGCGACCTGGCGGTTGCGGGAGTCCCATTCATAAAAAGGAGTAATGGTGGCCTGGTAGTATCCGTTCTCCTGCAGCGACCGCTGCATGGCCGCGATGCCGGCCTTGATCTTGTCCTCAGTGAACTGCTCGCCCAGGGTGAGCTTGCTGGCGTTGACCAGGCGGCTGTCGCCGGGAGGGGAGGGCGCGTGCTCCGCGGTGATGGCGCCGAAGAAGAAGTTTTCGCGGGCAGCGAACGTAAGGGTAACTTCGCCCGCCGGGGTGCGCTGGGCTTCTACCTGAATCACCGCAAAGCGTCCGGTGTCATAAAGCACCTGGACGGACCGGCGCACTTTGTATTTATCCAGCGGCTCATTCACTTTTTGCGGCAGCAAAGGCTCAAACCACTCCGGATGCTCCACGCCGGGACTTTTGATTTCCACGCGCACCACTTTGATGCCTTGCAGGCTGTTGAGGTCGGCTGGGTTACTGGTTTCCGACGGCAGCGCGGGATTCGCCGCGGGCGCCGGGATGGACGCCGGCTGCTGTCCTGCACAGACACCCAGGCATAACGCATACGCCAGGAGCGCTGGTCGGAAAAGTGGCAAAGATGAGCCCCTCTTTGGTGGAAAAGTTGATCTTACTTACTTTTGATGGCCGCAGCTTGCTGCTCTGTTGTACCTGAGGACGCTTATTAACAAGCCACGGCGCCGGCTAGGCATTCCCAAAGCCCATTGACCTAAGCCTAATGATCGTTTACCTCTGACACCTATAATAATAGTGCATGCGATTTCAGGACCGATATTCGCGCCAGGTGCTCTTCCCCGGCATCGGGGAGGAAGGCCAAAAGAAGCTGGCCCAGGCGCGAGTGGCCATTGTAGGCTGCGGGGCCACGGGAACCAGCGTTTCCAGTCTGCTGGTGCGGGCCGGCGTGGGCCACGTCCTGATCATTGATCGCGACTATGTGGAGCCCAGCAACCTGCAACGCCAGTCCCTCTTCGATGAAGCCGACGCCGCCGAATCCCTGCCCAAGGCCGTAGCCGCAGCGCGCAAGCTGGCGTCGTTTAATTCTGACGTACAGGTACAGGGAGAAGTTGCCGACCTGACCGCTGAAAATATTGAAAGTTTACTGGGCGACGCCGATCTGGTGCTGGACGCCACCGACAACTTTGAGACTCGCTACCTGATCAACGATTTTGCGGTGAAGAACAGCAAGCCGTGGATCTACGCGGCCGCGGTGGCGGCGTACGGCGTGACCATGAACATTATTCCCGGCGAAACCGCGTGCCTGGCGTGCGTGTTCCCCGCGCCGCCGGAAGGTCCGGTGGAAACCTGTGACACGGCGGGCATCCTGAACAGCGCGGTGAACCTGGTGGGCTCGATCCAGGCCACGGAGGCGCTCAAGTTTCTTGTTGGCGCGCGGGAGAAACTGCGGCGCAGCCTGCTGTCATTCGACGTTTGGCGCAATGACCGGGCGGAGGTGGCGGCGGCGCGTCCGCGGCCGGATTGCCAGACTTGCGGCAAGCGTGAATTCGTCCACCTGACCGGGAGGCATCGCGCGCCGGTAACGTTGTGCGGCCGGGATGCCGTACAGATCCACGAGCGGCACCGCCCGGTGGACTTTGCCGAACTCAGCTTGCGCTTGCAGCCACACGGCCAGGTGAAACACAACGATTATGTTTTGCGGTTCCTGCGCGAACCCTACGAGATGACGCTGTTCCCCGACGGCCGGGCAATCATCAAAGGAACCAGTGACACGGCGGTGGCGCGCAGCTTGTACGCCAGGTTTGTGGGGAGCTGAAGGCGGCGCATGAAGCAACGGTGGTATGGCGATAAACGCGATATCGTGAAGTGGGGAACGTTGGCTGCACTCTGCGAACGCAGCAGCATTCGACGGGTTCTTTATGTCGCGATGCTCACGGAGGATCAACCCAAAACCCACCTAACCCACAACGGAGAGCCAGCAGGTGCAATTCCAGAAGAGGTATGGAGCCACTTTCGGGATATCAGTCAAGTCAAACTGCTCGGAGAATCTCTCGGCATCCAAGTCGAACTTATTTCACATCCATTTCAGCACAAATCGAGGAACATGTATTTCCAGCGGGTCGTCTCAACTATCAGGGGACAACCTGGGCCTTTGATCGCCTTTCTAGACCCCGACACGGGTATTGAGCCAAACAAGGCAACTGTCAAACATGTTAAGTGCCAGGAAGTAGCAGCGATATGGCAGGCATTGCCACGCCTGAGCCATCTCGTAGTCTATCAGCACCGTCCACGTGAGGCGGATTGGCAAGATGCCTATCGAGCTAAGCTTTCGAAGCAGTGCGGTACCGCCGACGTCGATACGTTCGAGTCCCAAATCGCCAGTGACGTGGCATTCTTTGTAGCCAAGAAAATCTAATTCAGAATGTGCCGCCCCGCCGGGGCTCGATATCGTTTTTCAAACTCTACCCAGGCCTTACGGCCTGGGCTACCCTTATTTCGCGCCTGCGTCGCTGGAGCATGGTGAAAACTCACTGACGCGGCATGGCAAACGAAAGATTCTCGGGATCCTTCGACTTCGCGACGCCACGCTACGCAGCGTCGCTCCGCTCAGGACGACAGAGCCTACGAGCGCTGGTGCACTTAGCGGTTTATGGAAAAGTTAAGGGCAAGCATAAATAGAGACTCGCGCCATTCAGCTTGCCCTGCTCGAACTTCAGTTGCCGATTGCTAACTTCGTCGTCTACTGCGGCTTGTCAAAGATCTTGGGGTCCACCGTGGGGTTGATCTCCGCCGCGCTGGTGGCCACAGTGGCGCTGGGCTTGCCGTCCGCGGTGACTTCCTCATGGAAAGCGATGTTCACGCCGTCCACCGGTTTCCAGTCAGAGTATTCGACCACCTGGGTGTTTGGGCCGGTGGGACCGTTGCCCGCAAACTGGGCGCGCAGGACGCGTCCGGTTTTTTCGTCCACGAACCAGCGCAGTTGTTCACCGCCATGGCTGATGTCGAGCACGGCGGCTTCCACGTCACCGACTTTCTCTTTGCCCTGGGCGGCGAAGGCAAACTGCGGGTCGGAGGCGTGCTGGGCGATGTACCAGACTCTGCGGCGCAACCCCTTCAGGGTGTCGTCGCGCTGCGATGCCGGCATGTCCCGCGGCGCGCCCATGGCGGCCATGGACATGAAGCCTCCCTGCGCGGTTGCGACCATAATCATTTCGCCGCCCGGAGTGTTGACCTTGAGATGGGTTTTGTCATCGCCCACGGAAGTCTCTTCCACATCCAGCGTAGCGTTCTGGGCCTTGATGGTGAAAGCGGCTTTGCGCCGGTAAGTTTTGATGGCGTTGAGTTTGGCGGCGCCACCGGCGGCCTCAATCACTTTGGCCAGCAGCGCGCGGCCTTCCGGGTTGCTGGCGGCAGGCGCGGCCGCGGCAGCAGCAGTGCCCGAAGGGATGGTGATGTCCACGGTGGTAACTTTGCCGAAGGTGCTGAGCGGCTTGTCAAAGTCCGCGGCTTTGCCGACCACCAGGACTGAGAACCTGCTTTTGTCCAGATACTTTGCCGCCACGCGGTTTACGTCCGCGGCTGTCACACTCTCAATCCCCTTTTGGTAGCGTTCCAAAAGGTCTGCGGGATAGCCGTGAAACTCAAGATTGGCACGGAAATTGTTGACCTTGCGCTTGGAGTCGTACTCGAACACAAACGAGTTCAGCAGCGCATCTTTTGCGAGCTGCAGTTCGTCGGCGGTAGGCGGTTCGGTGTGCATCCTGTCGAGTTCACCGTAAAGGCCTTCCACGCCCTTGGCAGTCGTGCTGCTCTTGGTACCCATCGCCAAAAAAGTGAGTGCCGGATGATCGAAAGCCGATCCCACTTCGCCGCCAACGGAGTAAGCCAGGCCCGCCTTGGTGCGCAGGTTGGAAAACAGGCGCGAAGCGAACCCGCCGCCCAATACGTGGTTCAGGACCTCCACAGCGTAGTAGTCGGGATCGTTCCGGCGGATGCCGGGGGCAACGAACCTGATGGCACTCTGGTTGACGTCATCTTTGGCGACAAAGTAAACGCCGACAGGGGCGGGCGCGTCAGCCACTGGCGGAGCAACAAACGCCGGACCTTTCGGCCAGCTTTCGAATACAGCACGCAGCTTGGCTTCCATGGCGGCGGCGTCAAAGTCACCGGTAAGAGCGAAGATCACGTTGTTGGGATGGACGTGGGCGGCGTGCCAGTCCAGAAGGTCCT
>JBGPLR010000056.1:0-11401 GCA_041486545.1 Terriglobia bacterium | reverse complement strand
GTCACGCGCGGCCGGCCTTCGGTGAGCGTGCCGGTCTTGTCCACCACCAGTGTGTCCACTTTCTCCATGGTCTCCAGGGCTTCAGCGTTTTTGACCAGGACACCGGCGCCGGCGCCGCGTCCCGTGCCAACCATGATGGCCATGGGCGTGGCCAGCCCCAGAGCGCACGGGCAAGCGATGATGAGCACCGCAACGGCATTGACCAGAGCATGAGCCAGGCGGGGGTCGGGTCCCCAAAGGTCCCACAGAACAAAGGTCAAAACCGCAATGAACAGCACGGCAGGCACAAAATAACTTGAGACCGTGTCGGCCAATGACTGGATGGGCGCGCGGCTGCGCTGCGCCTCCGCCACCATGCGGACAATCTGCGCCAGCAAGGTTTCCGATCCCAGCCGCTCGGCCTTCATGACGAAGGCGCCGGTCTGGTTCACAGTCCCGCCGATTACTTTGGCGCCGGCGGCTTTCTCCACTGGGATGGATTCGCCGGTAATCATGGATTCGTCCACGCTGCTGCTGCCTTCTTCAATCGTGCCGTCCGCGGGAACTCGTTCTCCGGGCCGAACGCGCAGGCGGTCGCCGGCGTGGATCTGCTCAAGAGGAATTTCTTCGTCGGTACCGTCAGCACGGACGCGGCGCGCGGTCTTGGGGCTGAGATCGAGCAAGGCACGAATCGCCGAACTGGTATGGCGGCGCGCGCGCAGCTCCAGCACTTGGCCCATCAGCACCAGCGTGCCGATGATGGCGCTGGTCTCAAAGTAGCCTTCAACCCGGCCGTGCATGCGAAACGTGTCGGGGAACATTCCGGGGGCGGCAACCGCGGCAACGCTATACAGGTACGCAGTGCCGGTGCCGATGGCGATGAGCGTAAACATGTTCAAGTGACGGTTGACTAAAGATGCCCAGCCGCGCTGAAAGAACGGCCATCCGCCCCACAGAACCACCGGCGTGGCGAGCGCGAACTGGAGCCAGTCAAGCCAGCCGGCAGGAAGCGCGTGCTTGAGGTTGGGGTCGAACATGCCAGCCATGGCCAGAACCAGCAGGGGCGCACTCAGTGCCGCACTGACCTTGAAGCGAAGCGACATGCTGCGCAACTCAGAGTCGTCTTCTTCATGCGCACCCGATACCACGCGCGGTTCCAAGGCCATACCGCAAATTGGGCAGTTGCCCGGCGCATCGCGAACAATTTCCGGATGCATGGGACAGGTGTATTCCACTTTCTCCGCCATCACCTGCATTTCCCGTTCCAGCGCCATGCCGCACTTGGGACACGCTCCGGGCTTGGACGCACGGACTTCCGGGTCCATGGGACAGATGTACACGGGGCTTCCCGCCTGCTGGGCTGCGGGTGCCGCCGAAGTTTGCGCGACGTTGGCGGGCGCAATTGCAGAGAGGACTGCGTGATGATCGTGGTGATCATGGTGTGCTTTCGTCTGCGTCATCCCGCCGAGTTGGACCAATCCCGAGGATGGCGATTTGGGCGCCAGGTATTTTTCCGGTTCTGCCTTGAACTTGGCTTCGCATCCCGGACAGCAGAAGAAGTAAGTCTTGTCCTTGTAGTCGGCACGGCCGCGGGCTTTTCCCGGGTCAACAAACATTCCGCAAACCGGATCAACCGCCTTCGCCGCGGCCGGCTCTTGAGTGCCGGCCATGGCTTCGTGCTTCGGCGAAAGATATTTAGGCGGATCGGCTTTGAACTTGGCGACGCAGCCGGCGCTGCAGAAATAGTAAGTCTTGCCTTCATGCTCAGCGGATGCGCGTGCATTCTGCGGATCCACCATCATGCCGCAAACCGGATCTTTGACCAGCGACTTTACTGAGTCCATATTTGCCTTCGCCCTTGTTCCCTTCGCATGGTTTCTCACAAATCAGCGCGCGTGCTTATAAAACAGTTCTGTCAGTTCGCGGTAGGTGCGCTGGGCTTTCCTGACGTCGCCGGAGCGCAGGGCTTCAGTGGCGCAGTGCTCCAGATGGTTCTTCATCAGGATGCGTTCCACCGCGCGCAGCGATTCATGGATGGCCGACATCTGGGTGAGCACGTCAGGACAATAGCGCTCGTCTTCCACCATTTTCTGCACCCCGCGCACCTGGCCCTCCACCCGCCGCAGGCGCAGGAGCACGTCCTGTTTGGCGGCGCTCTCCACGTGGACGGCGTGGCGGACCGTTTTCTTCTTGGTTGCCTTCTGCATACATATACACTATACCCCTATGGGGTGTACGTCTGTCAAGGTGGCAGAGATGCGCCCGTTGTTCTATCATTGGATTGCTTTCAAAGGACCCAACATGACGCTGCTGGACGTGGTTTTCAAATACGGCATGCCGCCCGGCGAGAAACAGATGCAGGCGCTGAACAACGCCTGGGAAGTTTACGGCGTGCGCAAAATCAAATTCGACGAAAAAGAACACACCATCCGGGTGGAGTATGACGCCAGCCGCTTGAACGACGGCGAGATCGCCGGCATCCTGCGCCGCGCGGGGATGAACCTGCAGGGAAAAGTGCAACTGGTGTAGGAAAGGCGGCAAGAATGACTTTGTCCGGGCCGATTCACGCCGTATTTTCACCCCAAAAGGCAACGAGGCACTTTCGAAGGATCTCTGGCCGTTAGATCCTCGAAAGCGCCCCGATGCGCGCCACTTCGTCTGGCATGTAATATTGCACCCCCGGTGCCATTCTCCATCCATTGATAACAAAAGACTTATGGGATGCCAGCTGGCGTCGGACTCGGTAGGAATTCCCTGTTCTTGAAAAATTTTCCAGGTAAACTCGGAACTCTGGCACCATTCGCTCGTCCCTGGGTATTTGGGGGCCCAGGGGCAATCCGTACATTTGCACCAGTTTTTGTGCTCGAAGCCCACTGCCCACAATGATTTGACGGCAACTGTCATAGCAGTCTCGGGATGCTCATATCGCGATCGGCGAGACTTGCACTCTTAACCAAGCTACAAACATTGAAGATACAAAGGAGATATTCACCATGTCCCATTTCGGCGGTCCCACGCGTGTGATTGACGCAAATCCTGGTGCATTTTCCCGGCTGATCCTGATCGCTTTTGTCGCCGGCGTAGTAGTCATCTTGTTGTGGGCTTCTCTGGCGTATGTTCCTCCCGGATACGTCGGCGTGCTTACCTGGTTCGGAAAGGTGCTGCCCGACACGTTGGATGCAGGAACCCATTTTGTTTCCCCTTTCAAGGTCAACCATGTCTTCTCCATTCGCACGCAAGCGCAGGAAGAACACACGTCCACGCCTTCCATGGAGGGTCTGAACCTGGAGATTGACACCTCACTCATCTATCATCTGGACCACAATCGCGCGGCCGATGTTTACAGCACGCTGGGCCCGGAGTACGCGCACACCATCATTGAGCCCAACCTGCGGTCCATCATTCGCGACACTACCGCCGGGCATTCCGCCAACACCATGTATTCAAGCCAACGCAAGCAGGTGGAAGACGAAATCAAGAAAGGGTTGAAGACTGAGTTGGAACCGCGAGGCATCGTGATTGAAAACGTGCTGCTGCGCGACATCCAGCTTCCCCATGCGCTGAAGGCTTCTATTGAAACCAAGCAGCAGGCCGAGCAGGAGTCGCTGGCCATGAATTTCCGGCTGCAGAAAGAACGCCAGGAAGCCGACCGCAAGCGCATTGAAGCCCAGGGCATCCATGATTTCCAGCAGATTGTGGCCCAGGGCATCAGCCCGCAGCTGTTGCAGTGGAAAGGCATTGAGGCCACGGAGACACTGGCCAAGAGCCCCAACAGCAAGATCATTATCATCGGCAATACCAAGAACGGGCTGCCGCTGGTGTTGTCTCAATAAGCGGTTCGCGGGACAACCGGTTCGTGAATCCCGTGCCCGCGGTTACTTGAGCGCGAACAGCGCGTTCACATGGGCGTTGACGATAACGCTTTGCGGCGAAAATTCGGCCGTCGGCGCGGGCGTGGCGCCGCCGGTGGCCATCGCTGACATCCGCTGCACCGGGACCGGCATGATGGACTGCTGGGTTACGTCCACGGAAGCGTACAGCAAGTCGCCCAGCGTGCGGCCGCCGGCCACGGCAACAGCGCTGGCCTGGTGGCGGGCTTTCTTGATCGCATCTTCGGCGGCCTTGGCTTTGGCCTGCTCCATATCGTCAAGGACGTAGCTGAGCGACTGGTTCTGCGCCTCTTCAATATCCGCGAGCTGGTCGGTGATAGGGCCGATCTTGGTGAAATCGCGCAGCTTGAGCGTGATGGAAGTGTTGACGATGAAGGCAATCACTTTGTGCTTGGGGTTCTTCCAGTCATACACCGGCTGGACGGCGTAATAACCCACCTGGGCAGCCTTGGGATCAAGGCCGTTGTTGCGCAGAACGGCGCGAACCCGCTCAGCAGCCGCAGCGATCTTGTCATTGGCTTCGCGCGCCGTGTTCTGCTGCGAAGAAACGTTCAGGCTGAGCACGGCGGTGTCCGGCGCAGCTTCAAACTTGCCGTCAGCTCCGGCGTACACGGTGTTGAGTTGCACGGCAGCTGTGGTCTGGGCCACGGCGGGATGCAGCAACAAACCCGGCATCGCCAGCGCCGGCAACAACGCGAAGAAAATTGCTCTTGCGATCTGCTTCATAATCTGTCCTTCGTTTTCGCGGAACTTCCCTTTTGCATAGTAACACCGGGCCAATGTGGAAACCCACGCGTCCCCGCCGGCTTGCTCATTCATTCCGTACCTGCGCTTGGGAGCCCTTTTCGGAAGCACCTATAGCGGGTAGAATAGCAGGCAGCAGTCACTCAAAACTGCGGAGGAACGTAAAGCAATGCGCAGAAGAACCGCTGTTATGCTGTTATGGATTCTTACTCTGGCGATCCAGCCCGCGATGCGGCTGGCCGCCCAGGGCGACAAGAAAGAGGCCCCGCCCGAACCGAAGTTCAAGGTCGGCGACGTGGCCCCGGACTTCACCCTGCGGGACCAGAACGGCAACCAAGTCAAGCTAAGCAGTTTTCGCGGCAAGAAGAATGTCGCGCTGGCGTTTTACATCTTCGCCTTCACCGGTGGTTGAACCAAGCAAATGCAGGCCTTCCAGTCGCAGTTAGCGAAACTGGAGGCTGCAGACACCCAGGTTCTGGGTATCAGCATGGACAGCCCGTTCAGCAACAAAGCGTGGGCCGAAAAAATCAACGTCACCTTCCCGCTGTTGAGTGACTGGGGTGGCGACACCACCAAAGAGTACGGCCTCTACAACCCCAAAATAAAAATAGGACGCCGCATCAACTACCTCATCGACAAGGAAGGCAAGATCGCTGAAGTGCAGCTTGACAGCGAAGCCATTGACCCGACTAAGATCGTTGACGCATGCGAGCGCCGCAAACTGAAGAACTGAACAACATCACCTCCGAATCCACGACCCGCCGCGAACCATCCTCGTGGCGGGTTCTTCTTTTACTCTCTGCCGCCGAACTGCTGGGCATGACGCTGTGGTTTACCGGGACGGCGGTGCTGCCGCAGGTGACGGCGATGTGGCATTCGGGCATTGCGCTGGGATCGTGGCTGACTATCGCCGTGCAGATTGGTTTCTCGCTGGGCGCAATTACGTTTGCGCTTTTCAACATTTCTGACGTCTTCAGCCCGATCAAAGTTTTTGTTCTTTCCGGGTTGCTGGCCGCCGCCGCCAATGCGGCGTTTGCTTTCGCCGCACAGGATCCGCTGACGGCGATTCTTCTTCGCGGCGTGACCGGCTTCTTTCTGGCCGGCGTGTATCCGGTGGGCATGAAGATCATTGCCGGATGGTTCCAGCGCGGACGCGGACTGGCCCTGGGCATCATGATCGGCGCATTGACCGTCGGCTCGGCGGTTCCCCATGCCATGAATTCCTTCGGCGGCATTCCCTGGCGAAGCGTTGTGCTGCTGGGCAGTATCCAGGCTGTGCTGGCGGTCTTGATCGTGGCGTTTTGGGTACATGAAGGCCCGTATGCCATGCCGCAATCGCGACTCGATGTGTCCCAGGTTTTTGAGATCGTCCGCAACCGGCGTCTGCGCCTGGCGAATCTCGGCTACCTCGGCCACATGTGGGAGCTGTACAGCTTCTGGGGATGGATTGCCGTGATCTTCTCTGCATCCTCCATCGCCGCGGCTTCCGGCATCGCGTCCGCCGGCTGGACGCGCGCGCAATTCGAAGTGGCCGCAGCACTGGCGATTGCCATTGGCGCCGTCGGCTGCATATGGGCCGGCGCCGCCAGTGATCGCCTGCAGGACCAGTCTGACGTCCAGCGGGTAAGCCAGCGCGCCTGGGTCACTATTATCGCCATGGCCGTCAGCGCAGCTTGCTGCGTGGTAGCTGCCCTGGTCTTTCGCCATCCGCTGGTTTTGGTGACGCTCTCGCTAGTGTGGGGCATTGCCGTCATCGCCGACTCCGCCCAGTTCTCCACCATCATCAGCGAAGTATCCGACAAAAGTTACCTGGGCACGGCTCTCACGCTGCAAACCGCGCTGGGCTTCATGCTCACCGCGTTTGCCATCCGCTCCATGGCGGCCATTGCCGGGCACTTCGGATGGCCGTTGGCCCTGGCCAGCATGACCGTGGGACCGCTGCTGGGTATCTGGGCGATGAGCGGCCTGGTGAAACGCAGCGGGTAATCATTCGCTCACCTGGGAGAGGGACCCAACCATAGGCCCTCTCCGCTAAGAATAGGTAGAGCGCAGCCAAAAAAACTTTTTCGACTCAGTTTGCCGAGGACGATTTCCCCTGAGTTCTTACTAGGGTGTTTGCGGCGGCTGCGTTGGAGTTGCCTTGTCCAGTTGCGGCCTGAGCCTCCAAATATTTGACCAGATACTCCGTGTCCTCGGGACCCAAGCGCAGATTTGGCATCTGCACCTGCTTATATTGTTTGAACAACAAAGTGGCCAGCGGGTCCTTTGCAGCGAGCATCTCGTCGGGTTTTTGGATAAAGCGCAACAGCCAGTTCCGGTCCCGGACGTTGGTCACTCCAGCAAGATCTGGACCGACTCGAATACCGTGGCCAATGGTGTGGCAGGCCGCGCAACGCGTTGCAAAAAGGTATTGACCTTGTGAGCCTATCTTGAGGGCAGGCACGGACGCATAGCTGGTAGCCGCCACCACGCGAGGTGAGTTCCATCCGCCCATAAAATTAGCGATAAAGTTAGCGAGGAGGTGGGGATTATCAGTGGCCGCATTTCGCATCCACTGGCCGGCCGGCACGTTTCCGACCATGAGTTGGGTGGTGTGTCCGTCGCGATTGTTTAGATCGGGATCGGAATACAGTCCCAGCTTCTTGCTGATCAGCTCAATGTCTGCGTATTTGCCGGTCAAAAACAGCCAACCAGGCCCGGCATGATATTTCTCCGCGTAAGCCTTGAGCACTTCCGGGGTGTCTCGCTTGGGATCAATGGAGATGGAATAGAAGAAGATGTCTTTTCCCACCCGGTCTCCAAGTGCTTTCTGTACCTGCGCCAGACGGGCCGTCTCTAGCGGGCATGAATCTATGCAGTGCGTGTAAATCAATTCAATCGCAACAATTTTGCCTTTGAGAAGATCATCGTAAAAATGAACCTTCTTGCCGTCCTGGGTGATCAGCGGAACGTTGGGAAAATAGTCCGCTCCCCAGCGCGGGCCGGAAGCAGCAGTAGCGCGCCGGGAGGGGAGAAGAATCGACGCCGCTAGGATTACGGCAACCGCGATTGCGATTTTTGTTCGTAGCATAGTTATGTACTCCTCGTTCAGTTCCGAAGAACAAGTTCATCAGGAACGGCGAGCCGCCCTTCCCGCAGCACTTAGCGCAGCCCGATGCGCAACGTGCGAGCGGCCCGCCGGCCTGATGGGGTCATCCTTCCCCAAGTCCGCTTAGAAAGCAGTCGGAAGGATCTCGTCCGGGGCCTCAAACGTCACGCCTTGCGCCGTTGGGATGGGCGTGGGAAGCGCTTTCAGGAACGCGCCGCCCGCATCGTCAATCTCCCAACGCAACAGCATGGCGTTGTCTTCGTGGACCGTGTTATGGCAATGCTCCATGAACATTCCGCCGAAATCACGGAATTGCATGGTGAGCGTGACGCTGCCGCCAGGACGCAGACGATAGACGTCCTTGCGACCCTTCTCCCAAGCCGGAACGTTGCTGGCTTTCCCGTTCCGGGCAAGAATCTGGCCTTCCTCGAAGTGGATGTGAATCGGATGGTCCCATCCGCCTCCGCCGTTTTGCAGCGTCCAGATTTCGCGCGTGCCGAATTTCGGCGCCGCTGAGATACGGCCGAAGTCCGCGTTGGCCATGAGACCCTCGTTGTCCGTCTTGATGCCCCAGGGGCCAAAGAAGGTGGTCACGGGATCATTCAGGTTTTGGTTGCCGCCACTGCCGAACTCGAAAGTCCGCTCCCGGGTGACAGGAATTTGCGAAAGGTCCGGGTTCGGGATCATGGTGGCCGGCACCTGGCTGACATCCGGCGTGGCCGGGTTGCGAACGATGCGGAACTCCAGGAACTTGCCGATGCAAGGATCGGAAGACTGTCCGGAGAGAGCCTGGGCGATCGTCAGATCTGCATCCGGCTTCTTCCCATTCCGATGCTCGCACAGATTCACCATCCAGACTTTATCCCCGATGCTGTAGCGGGAGAAGTCAATGACGATGTCATACCGCTCAGCGATCCCCTGCTCGTCAAGCTGAGTCAGGATCACCGGGCTGGGCATGAGGTTTCCGTCATTGGCGATGAAGATCATGGGTGAGCCGTCGCTGAGCGCCACTTTGAAGAAGCGCGAGACGGCGCCGTTGAGGATGCGGAAACGGTACTTGCGACGCTCCACTTCGAAGAACGGCTTGTAAACCAGGTTCACGGTCATGGCGTCGCCCAGGAACCCGTCAAAGTCGAAAATATCGAAGAAGAGTTGTCCCTCCTGGTCCCAGGCTTTGTCGGCCAGCATCAGGTTGATGTCATACTCCAGGTTGCCCCATGAGTTTGCTGTGCCCGATGGCAGGCGCAGGTTCACGCCGTCATTGAGCCCTTCATTTCCCCGATCGAGCGCGCTGTAGATGTTGAACATCCCAGCCATGCCCTTGTACACGTTCTGCGAGGTGAAGCTGAACATGTGGTCGTGGAACCAGTGCGTGCTCATGGTCTCGCGCCAGTCCCCTGGAATCTTGTTGATGCCACCGTTGTCGGCGGGACCACCGGCACGGGGATCCGTGGCATTCGTGTTGATGCTGTTACGCCCTGCCAGAACCACGGGATAGTGATAGTCGTAGTACTGGCCGGGAAAGAAGTAAGCACCGGTAAAGCCGTCGTTTTCAGCCCCGTGGTGTCCATTATGTTCGTGCGTTGAGATGGTCTGGCGGCCAAACCCCCCGTTCGCGGTGACGTCCGCGGGTAGCTTGTTGCGCAGGCGGAACAGGGCGGCGTCGCCGCCGTAGCGCACTTGCATCAGCTTTGGGGGGAAAGTTCCGTTGTAGGTCCAGAATGCAAGCGGCCCCTGGTCCGGCAAGTCGGGATGAAAGCGCGGCGGGAAGGTAGCCGCCGGGTTGATACCTGAGTTGAAATTTGAGGCCACGCCGGGGTTGTAGACGGTGTTGGGCTTTGCGCCCTCCATGGTGGCTTCAATGGCAACTTGTGGGGGTAGCAGATTAAATTGCTGATGTGCCCACACGGGTCCAGGCGGACGGCCTTCGATCGGTCCGAATCCGCCACCGAGCGCCGGGTCAACTGGTTGCAGTGTCTGGTTGGCTTCCGCCTGAGGGGCAGGGGTCAACGATGACACCGGGTTGCGCGGCAGAACATCAAATCGCGGCATGGGTTGTGTAAACGCCTGTACGCCGAACAGCGGGCTGGGCGGTGCCCCGGTGGGAATACCGCCGCCTCCTCCATCGGCATAGGCGCTTTGCATGAACGGGTTCAGTCCCTGGATGGGCGCCAGAGCCCCGGCAGAGGTAATAAGTCCCCATTTGATGAGGTCGCGGCGAGAGACCTGTCCATGGGAGTAGGCCTTCACGATTTCGGCACGATTTCTTCTTGCATTTTCAGCTTCACGGAGACGCGCTCTAGACGTGCTCCATGGAAGGTAAAGAGTCTTGCTCATAGCTGCGCTCCTTGTAGTTTTTGACGATGGGCCCTCCCAGGATTCCTCTCACGTCGGCACACGAGGGATCCAAGGATACTTCGCGCTACATCACCCCGCGAAGCATAAGAGCCGGGGGAATCGCCTCAACGACTACATATCGCTTTCAGATAATATCGTATTACGATATATAATCTAGGCTTGTAACATACGCCTTTCTACGGCTGAGAGCAACAAAATTAGGGGGTTTAATGTTACCGCCAGGCCGGAGTGGAAATCGGGGATTTGCAGCTGATAGGCAATGCCGCGGAGCACAGCAAGACCGCCCTAAGATTCGTTAGAGCGGACCTTCGCCAGCTGATTCCGCCGGATCAGCCGCCGCAGGAATCAAACAAGATCGGGCCTATGCTGCCCAACTGGTGCCGCGGGCCAACGAATTTGTTAAGGACTTGACCATCACCTCTTCGCCGGCTCCCTTGCAAACCTTAACGCGTACATGGCGATGTTCGATGAATTCACCTCATACGACTCCGGCAGCAACGTCAGCAGCGTCCCGCCGCCCAGTCCCTGCTGGTAGGAGATAAAGCGGTAGCGTCTGAGCTGGTTGCTGGGTTTCTCATGAAAGACAATGAACTCGCCACTGAACTCCACCGCTCCCGCGGCTTTCTCCCGCACGATGTGGTTGCTGGCCATGCCCTGAAAGCTGTAGGTGTAGCGTCCGTCGGCGGTGATGGTGTAGAACTCGCCGGAAAACGTGGTGGACGTTCCCGCGTAACTTCCGCTGGTGCTGTTCACGTAGGACACCACGCTGGCGTCGCCATACTTCCAATCGCCTACCAGGTCAGCGACGCTGACCGTCGTCTTGATGGGCGCGGCCACCAGGGGGGCCACGCGAATGCTGCCGATCACCGCGCGCAGCGTCTCCTGCAGCGCGTCAAGCACACCGCGATTGGGAGCAAGCACCACCACCGGTATAAAACTCTTGCCGGTTTCCAGCACGTAAAGGAAAGCGTATTTGGAGCGATTATCAATCTCTGAGCCGGACCACTTGCCGGGATATCCCATGTAGCCCCGGATGTCATAGATCGGCGTAGGCAGCGTGGCCTGGGGATTGTGCTCCACTCCATTTCTCCAAGCCACGGCAAAGTCCTGGTCCGCGTTGCCACTGGACGGGACCGGCTTGGTGAGGACGATGATGCAGTACGCTTTGTTAGCGTTCGTCCAGACCATATCCGCATTGCCACCGCCGGCCAATTCATACTGCCAGCCTGCGGGGACGGCGAAGGAAAGGTTGTCGAGCTTTTGCACCTGCGCGGAAGCCGCCAGAGCCAGCGTAAACACCAGCGCGGCCACGGCTCGACGAATCGGATAAAACATTCAGTAC
>JBGPLR010000055.1:0-11531 GCA_041486545.1 Terriglobia bacterium | reverse complement strand
TTACGATCCCGAATTCAAGTCTTGCACCAAATTTCTGGCCCAGATCGCGCAGGAGAAATTAATTTCTCCTGCGCGATCTGGGCCAGAAATTTGGTGCAAGACTTGAATTCGGGATCGTAAAACTTTTGCGCCTGGCTGTTGCGGCGATAGTGGTCTGCGTCCTGCGGTGTAAGGAAAGCGCTCTGATGATGGTCAAACCACCAGGTGATTTTGGGCGAAGCGGAGTATTTGAAGTCAACGATAGCGTTCTCGTCGCCGTTGAAGTCGTTTTCATCGAACAAGGCGCCGGCGCGATGCACCAGCCCGGTAAATTGAAAGTCAGCGCCGGGGTGGATTCGTTCCGCATAAAAACGGGAGAACAAAGCAGCCGAAGCCGTCCCGTCAAAACACCTGCCGTGATAAAAAACCCTGACTTTCACTGGAGCCCTCATTCCCTGTCCGACTCACGCCCAAAGGTAAAGCTATTAGAAATGCCATTTTGACAACAGTTCTGTCAAGGAACAGACAGCTGCCACGCGCGGTCCGCGCCGCTTTGCCTGAGCGCCAGCACCTTTACTTGTAGATGGAGAACTGGTCTTGCGGCCTTTGCAGTTTAATGGTGATCTCCAGGTTGGGCTGACTTACCACATAGTCTTCGCCATACGTGCGGAACCCGCGGGCAATCACTTGAATCCGCACCTTGCCGTAAGGAATGCCCGTGGCTTCGGCTTTGCCGTCGTCGTGGGTCTTCAATTCCAGACCTTCCTGCTTGGGTTTGCCTTCTTTATCCACCAGATGCAAGACCACTTCAGCGTTCTTCACCGGCTTGCCGTTGGCTTCCCTGAGGATGGTGAGATTTACCCGGGCGGTGGTGGGAGGCTCTTTGGGCGGCTCCTTGGACTGGTCCTGTTGCGCGAACAGGGCCAGAGACAGCAACAGGAAGCAGGAGACTGATTTGAGGTAAACCATAAAGTCCATTTTAAACCGAAATGCCCCTGTTTCGGAGGAGGGGATGGCGTGGCGGCTGAGCAAGTTACGCCGGGTACAAAGACTCGGCAGAGTCTCCGCCCTAAACTCGGAAGCGGCTGCGCAACCCGTTAGTTCAGTTACTTTGGTAAGGTGTTCGCTGCCTGATGCGATATTGACGCGTTCTGTCCCACCGAGTACCGTAGTTATCAATAGTTATCCCCAACCAGGTAGAAGCAGCAACGTCCCCACCCAGGTTTAAGAGTAGCTTTTTGGCCATAATTTGCAGTGTCTTAGCAAAAATGGCGAGGAAGAGCGTTTTTCTAACATGTCGAAAATACTGATGGTGCGGACATTCGAGCAAAAACCGCTGGGCGGTGTTTGTGCGACACGGGCCACAGGAGGAAGCATGACGTCAATCCATCTCGGCGGGCTGCCATCAGTGGGTTCGGCAGCGAGGGGAACAGACCGGAAGCACCGCATGCGCGGGTTCAGCTTGATTGAATTGCTCATCGTGGTTGTGGTGCTGTTGATCACAGCCGGCATCACGTTCATCTTCGTGGACCCCGTTCTCAAGCAAATGCGCGTGGACACTGCCTACAGCACGACCATGTCGGCCATGGACACGGCGCGCTCACGAGCTACGGCGATGCGGCGAATCTACGCCGTAACATTCACCTTGCCGGGCACCGTCACGGTCACCGACGCGCAAGACATAACGGTACCGCCGATTCTCACCGCCACGCTGCCCAACGATGTGGCTTTTGACGCGGAAAAAGGCATTCCCGCCACCACCGCAACGGCGCCCGACCGGCTGGGCAACGGACAGCCTGACGGCCCGGTGTGCTTTGACATTGGCGTAACCGTGAACTGCTCTTTCACCTTCTTTTTCTTCCCTGACGGCTCCGCCCGCGATGCAGCCGGCAACATCAACAACGGAGTTGTCTATATCGCCCGGCCCACTGAACTGATGAGTTCGCGCGCGATCACCTTGTTTGGCCTCTCCGGCCGCGTCCGCGGCTGGCGGCTCAACAAGACTGTCCCCGCGGGAGTCACATACTGGAGGCAACAATGAAAGTGCGGCGAGCGGTTCCAAGAACTTCGCGCAACAAAGCGGGCGCAGGCATGTCCCTGGTTGAGGTGCTGATCTCCATGGTGGTCCTCACCGGCGGCCTGATCGGATTGCTGAGCACACTGACATTCGCCATGGCCGCCACCCACTCCTCCGGGCAGGACGTGATTGCCAAGCAACTGGCGTCGGAGGCCATGGAAGACATTTTTACCGCGCGTAACGCCAACCAGTTGGTCTGGCTGCAGATTCAAAACCAGGGTGCGGGGACCGTCCCAGATGGAATTTTTCTGCCCGGGCTCCAGCCGATCAATCAAGTTCCAATCGCCGGCAACAATGCCGGGCTGATCAACACGCCGGAATATCTGGCGGGAGCACCCAAGGTCC
This sequence comes from Terriglobia bacterium, assembly GCA_041486545.1. Classification (GTDB taxonomy): domain Bacteria; phylum Acidobacteriota; class Terriglobia; order Terriglobales; family Acidobacteriaceae; genus Angelobacter. The sequence continues at coordinate 9,130 of JBGPLR010000055.1, read as the reverse complement.
TGACCGCGCCCGGACCCGACGGAATCCTGGGCACCGCCGACGATGTCCGGATGCCACTGGGCAACTTCAAGCGCAGCATTTCCATTGTGACCGTACCCGGTACCAGCGATCAGTTGCGCACCATCACCGTCAATGTGCAATACACGGCGCCACCCATCTACGTAGTCAAGAATTACACCCTGCAAGGGTATATCTCGCAGTTCCGGTAGAGGCCTCTTATGCATCGTGCAGCTTCAAATTCGAGCCGCGGTTTCACCTTGGTAGAACTATTGGTTGCTGTCGCTCTAGGTGTGATGGTGATGAGCGCGGCAGTCTCCTTGTTCAAAAAAGGCAGCGACGTAACCACCGTGACCTCACAACGAAGCCAGTTGCAGACCGATCTGCGCGCCGCTGAGGCCATGTTAGTCAGAGACATCAGCATGGCCGGCGCGGGCATGCCTTCGGGCGGAATCCCAGTGCCGACCACTGCGCCTTTGCCCCGATATGGCTGCGATATCACCGCAGTATGTTACGTGGTTGCGAACTTCCCGAGTTTCGCTACGGCTCCGGTCACTCCCAACACTGCGTATTACGTACTTCCCGGCCCGGCCAAGGGGCCGGTCATCACAGTCGGGCAGCCGGCCACTGACACCATCACCGTGATCTACGCCGACAACGCCTTCCTGCTCAACGACTACACCGTAACCTTCAATGCGACAGGAACGGCGGCCACCTTTGCGCCGCCGGTCCCGCTACCCGCCCCGCCGCCGCAAGACGTGAATGACCCTGTGGTGGGACTGAGAAGGGGCGACGTGGTGATGTTCCAAAATACCAAAGGGACAGCTCTGGCGGTGGTCACCGGAGATGTAACCGTGGCAGGCTTAAACTTCACGGCGCCTTTCGCCAACGGAGATGTCCTGAATCTCAACAACAGCGCCGTCGGATCGCGCAGCATCCCCAGCATCCTGGCCGGCACAAAGACGCAGGCGTCGCGCATCTGGATCATTACGTATTATCTGGACACCACCGTGGACGCCGGCGGCAATGTCACAGCGCGTTTGATGCGGCAGGTCAACACCCAGCCGCCCGTGCCTCTGGCTGATAATATCGTCAACCTGAAATTCACTTACGACGCGTATGACAACCTTGGCGTTCTTCAAGCCGAGCTTCCGGATGCCGGCGCGGGGAACGTGCCGCCGGTAACTCCCAACATGATTCAGAAAGTCAATCTTGCCGCTCTGACGGGGCGCAGCTCGTTCCGGGGAACGCAAGGGTTCCAGGGCTTGAGTCTGCAAACCCAGATCAGCGTGCGCAATTTGAGCTTTAAAGACCGGTACCAGTAAGAGGAGGATACAAAATCATGGAATTCATGAAGGCGAAAAAAATCAACAACACCGGGAAGACTCCCTCAATGAACCATGCCGGCCTCCGTTCACGCGGATTTGCCCTGCTCGCGTGTCTGCTGCTGGTTTTGTTGATGTCGGCGCTCTCGATTGGCTTGCTCATGATGGTCAACTCTGAGGGCAAAGCCGGCGGGTATGACAGTCAGAATAACAAGGCCTATCATGCCACCGAAGGCGCCATCGAAAAGATGACCACGGACCTGGCCAACGCATTCACAACGATTCAGGCCCCGCAACCCTCGGACATCACCAGTCTGAGCGCCAAAGCACCGCTGAGCACCGCTTCCCTAAAATACATTGACTACAGCTTTACGCCCACTGTTGATCCGCTCACTGGAAAAATTGTGGCGACTTATAAGCTGATCGCGAGCGGACCTAACCAGGGGCTGTACGCGCAGATCATCCCCATCCAACTCAAGGCCACAACCGAGACTGGGCTGAACGCGCAGGTCACCATGATCCGCAACGTGGAAGTGGCCCTGATCCCGGTGTTCCAGTTCGGCATCTTCTGCGATATGGACTGCGGATTCTACAGCAGTCCGAACCTGACGTTTAACGGCCGTCTCCACACCAATCAAGACTTGTATCTGGGCGTAGCCAATGGCTTCACGGTGACCTTTAACGACAAGATCACCGTGTATGGAAACGTGATTCGCCAGGTTCTTCCGAACGGGCTCCCCTCATCCACCAACAACAACACTGGCACGGTGGACATCCTGGCAGCACCGAGCGGTTGTGCCGGCGGGGCCGGTCCAAGCTGCATTGCCATGGCACTAACGCAAGGAAGCGTCGTCACCGGTCCGGCATCAGCGCAGAACGCGGCATGGCCCGGGGTCTCCAAAGGTACGTATGCCGGCTGGATCCTGGACGGAAACTACGGCGGGCCGAATGGCACAGGGGCCGTGAAGCTGGTGATGCCCTTCACCAACTCCGGTCCGGTGGGCGGCGGAGGCGCTGGAGCGCTGCCGAAAGCGTATGAAATCATCCGCCACCCCTTGCCTGCCGATTCACCGGCAACGTCACAGGCCCGGCTCTACAATCAGGCGGAAATTCGTGTACTGCTGGCGGATGACCCGGCGGAGCTTCCCGGCGGAGCGGCTGACGCCGGCAACATACGTCTAGCCAATGTGCAGACCAACGCGGGCTCGCCAAATTACAGCAATGGAGTGCCTACTTCCACACCACTCGGCCTGCCGGTTTTGGGCGGCCTAGCCACGTACAACACATATTTTGCGGAAGCTAATAGTACTGCTGTTCCGGACCCCACGGGAATGATCCTGAACACCACCAAGGTCGCGTTGCCTGCCGATTGGCCCTCGCCGCCTGCGGCGCCTCCCGCGGGGCACGCCACATTGGTGCCGACTGGGCCCGCGCCGGCTGCGCCGTTCACTTCGGCAACCACCTGGAACCTGATTGACGGCTATCTTCGCGTGGAGTACCGCGATGCGGTGGGAGTGTACCATCCGGTCACGAAAGAGTGGCTGGAGTTGGGATTTGCCCGCGGTTTGCTTCCGCCCACAGCTGCCGCTCCCAATAACGTTAATCCCAAGGCCATTCTGCTTCTGCAAAAACCCGCCGACCGCGACGGCAACGGAGTTCTGGACCCCTTCGCCGCCCATAGCGTGGCCTGTACCACTTGTGTTGACCATCCCGCGGAAACGCCGGCCGATCTGACCACGGGCCGTCCTGAGTTTGGCTCCAGCGCGCAGGCTACCAGCATTACCCGCAACAACTGGTACCCGATCAATTTTTACGACGCGCGCGAAGGCGAAGCCCGCGACCAGGACGTTGCCGGCCCAAGCTGCACCGTCAATGGCGTGATGAACGCCGTAGAAATTGACGTAGCCAACCTGAAGCGGTGGCTGCTGGACGCCACCGGTAGCGGTCCCAGTGTGACGTTCAACGACCACAACGGTTACATCTTTTACTTTTCTGACCGCCGCGGCATGCAAGTAAATCCGTTCGCGGGATCGAAAACCGGTGATGCCGGGCTGGAAGACGTGATCAACGCCGCCAGCGCCGCCGGCGTGCCCGACCAGAAGCTGGAGCCGCCGCCGCCGCCCACTCCGGGGCATGATCCTACACTCTCACCCGAAGACGTCAATCTGGACGGCAATTTTGACAACTGGGGCGCCTGGAACCTGGGCGCAGGGTTCAACCTGAACACCACAGTGCCGTTGAGCGTCTACGGCACGGCCCGCATGCCCAATTGTTTCAACAACGCCGGATTCAACGCAGCCGGGACCATCGCCAACGCAAAGCTGGCAAATCCTCCGGGACGCAAGAACTGGATCAGCGGCGCGCGTCACGCGTTACGGCTTGTGAACGGAGCCATGGTCGGCACCACGGCGGCCACCGCACAGACCGCTCTTCCGGTTAAGCCCGATGGCACCGGCGGAGGCTTTACCGTTGCGTCGGAAAACCCGGTCTACATTCTTGGAAACTACAACACCAACGCTTCAGACACCATCTGGCCTACTTTGCCTAGCGCAGCGGCCGGCATCGCCGCGGAATGGAAACATGCTGACTCCGCGGTGATTGCTGACGCGGTCACCCTGCTTTCCAACAACTGGACCGACTACGCCAGCTTGAAAACTCCTACGGGAGCAACCACGAACCGGCCTGCAACGACTACCTACTACCGCGTGGCGATTGCCGCGGGTAAGAACATTACATTCCCCAACCCCGCGTATGCCACCGGCGTTATGTACGGCTTCGGCACCGATGGCGGTGTCCACAACTTCCTGCGCTTCCTGGAAGACTGGTCGGGGCAAACGCTTAACTACGGCGGCTCCATGGTGAGCCTGTTCTACTCCACCTACAATACGGGGACGTTCAAATGCTGTAACGACGCGGTCTACCACCCGCCAGCCCGTAACTATCAATTTGACACCGACTTCCAGGACCCGGCCAAGCTTCCGCCCGGGACCCCGATGTTCCGTGACATCAACAACCTGAGCTTCCGCCAGGACTTTACGCCGAGCGCCCTGGCAGCTCCGAAAAATAGCTTCTGAGAAATTAAAACCTTGCAGTGGACGAGGCGGCCTTCGGGCCGCCTTCGTTTTTTGCCGAGGAAAGCATATCGCTTGACACCGGCACTCTCCCCTGCCGGGGGCTTGAGTTTTTTCGGGCAGACTGGGTAATCTGGTGTCCCACGCTTCGCACTGCAAATGTGGGACACCCGTAACAATCGCAGTGTGTGCCATTGAAAACTCTTTAGCCATAAACCGAAAGGACAATGAATGAGAATCGTAGCGCTTATCGCACGGCTTCTGCTGGGGTTGGTCTTCCTGGTGTTCGGGCTGAACGGCTTCCTGCACTTTATTAAGACGCCTCCTCTGCCCCCCGGATTGGCGGGCCAGTTCGTTGACGCGCTTATGAAGTCGCACTACATGGTGCCGGTTGCGGCGCTGCAAGTTCTGGGCGGTGCGCTGCTGTTGATCGGCCGCTATGTGCCGCTCGGGCTAACGCTGCTTGGCCCGGTGATTGTGAACATCCTATTGTTCCATTTGCTCATGGAGCCCAAAGGCCTGCCCGTGGCCATCATAGTGGCGGTCCTTTGGGGTATTGTGGCGTATTACTTCAGGCAGAACTTTGCCGGTCTGTTTGCGCAGAAGATGGCATGAGGTCAAGCTGGCATGTGCAGAAACATCAAAACGCTTTTTAACTTCGATCCGCCGGTCACGGAGGAAGAGGTGCGAGCGGCTTCGCTCCAGTTCGTGAGAAAGATCAGCGGGTTCAACAAACCGTCAAAGGCCAACGAAGCCGCGTTTCACGGGGCCATCGAGGAGATAGCGGGCGTCGCGGGCCGTCTTCTTCATTCGCTGGAAACAACGGCGCCGCCGAAGAGTCGCGAAGAAGAAGCGGCCAAGGCCAGGGCGCGAGCGGCGGAGAGATTTGGCGGAGCAAATAGCAATTAGCAATTGGCAAATAGCCAAGGCAAGAGAAAATTTGGCGATTGGCTGTGGGCTTTTGGCTTTTAGCTGTAGGCTTTTGGCTCTTGGCCAGAGCGGTTCCTAGGTTCCTTTGACAGTAGCAAAAGTTCTCGTGCCGCACCGGCGCTCGAACTTCTTTGCTCTTGCCTCCCCAGACCTTCCGGTCTGGGCTAACTCATACCGCGCCTACGGCGCTTGAGCGTGACTGAATTTGGGGAGCGTTTTGATCCTCAAGAGCCTCTTGCAGAGCTCTCCTCGGTCCGATGGGCGCGGTGGAGAAGCTGCCAATTACTAGCTGCCAGTGCTAACTGCCAGTTGCCAACTGCGTCCCTCCCACCTGCACCATCACCGTCGCCGAGAGCACGGCTAGAATCCCCAAGATCTGCAAAACGCTTACGCCTTCGTGGATGAAGATCGCCGCGAAAATGATGGCGAAGACCGGCTCCAGACAACTGGTGACCACAGCGCGCGTGGGGTCGAGATACTTGAGGCCGGTAAAGTAAAACACGTAGGGCAAAAGGGTTGAGAGGCAGCCAAAGAGGAACAGGAAGGTCCACTGAGCGGCGGTGTAGTGTTGCGCGGCCACGCGCCACGGCGGGTTCAGCACGGCCCACAGCAGCACTGAACCAAGCAAGGTGTAGGCCATGACCCGCAACTGATGATGGCGGCCCACCAGGGTTTGGCCGCCGATGTTGTAGAGCGCAAACGAAAACGAGGCCATCAGCGCGGCCAGGGCCCCGAGGACGTTAAGCCTGGCGCCGGAGTGAAACAGTCCGATGGTCAGTGCGATTCCCAGCAGCGCGATCAGCACGGCGGAGACCTGCCAGACGGTGACACGCTGGCGTCCGCGGAGGACCATGTAAAGCAGGACCCACACCGGGCAGGTGTACTGCAAGGTGATAGCAATAGCCACGGTGGTCTTTTGAATCGCGTAGTAGTAGAAGAAATTCGAACCGGCCAAGCCGAAAATGCCGATCAGCGCGCAGAGGATCGCATCGCGACGGCTGATTCGAAAAAAACCTGTTCCCTTGCGCGCCAGCAGAAACAGCACCAGCAGGAGCAACGCAAACGTGGTACGCGCCTGGGAAAGCATGACAGGGGAGATGTCCGCGGCTCCGGGAAAGATTTTGCCGCTGAACACGGCTTTGCCCACGGTGGCGGCAGCGCCCCAGCAGAAAGTGGCAGCGGCGATCAGGAAGTATCCCCGCCACGGATGCGCCTGGGCCGTCGCGGGGCCGGGAGCAATCTCTGATTCTGCTGCTTTACTTGGCAAGCATCTCGTCCAGCCGGTCAGGATCAAAACCGATCATGACCTCATCGCCTACCACAATGGTGGGAGTGGAACGGCTCTTGTAGGTGCGGACCAGCGCGAACACGGCCTGCTGGTCAGTGCTGACGTCCTTGTCTTCAAACGGGATCCCTTTCTCCGAAAGGTAGGCCTTTGCCCAGTCACAGGGCGGTCAGCCGGGCTGGCTGAAAACCACGACCTTTTTGTCAGTCATCCTTATTATCTCCTTGTGGCAATTGGATTCACGAAAAACCGCGAACGGTTCAGCTTTCGGCGCCCACAGCGATATCTTGCAGCCGAATTTCCGCGGTAATGCGCGCCGTGCTCCTCAGCATGCCCGCGACGGAACAGTACTTCTCTTCAGAAAGCCGCACGGCATCTTCCACGGCTTTGCGGGAAACCTGGCCCGCCACCGTGAAGATCAATTTGATGGAAGTATAAACAGTGGGCGGCGAGGGGGCACGCTCGGCTTCCGCGCGGACCTCCAGCGCGGTAAACGGCTCGCGCTTCTTGCGCAAAATGCTGACTACATCGGTGGCCGTGCACGAACACAGCGCGGACAGCACCAGTTCCATGGGACCAGGCGCAGTGTTGCTCTGGCGGTCAGAGTCAACGACCAGGGCGTGCCCGCTGGAGCCGACGGCCACGAATCGCTCGCCGTCAAGCCACTTGGCTTTGGCTTCTACCACTTGAGGTTTCTCCTTTTAGTGACAAGCATACCAATCGTTTGCCGGTTCCAGGCCAAGTATTTCATTGCTTCCTCAGCGCGGCTGGTTGACCGATGCAGGTCATCGCCAGTCTTTATCACGAACGCCGTTGCACCGCGGCACTACGAGAAACCCCCAAAAAGGGTAGTGGGTCAGTTTGAATACAGGTTCATCGCTGGCGCGATGAACGTCTTGCCTAAAGGCCCGCGATTCGCAAGCGAATCGCTAGACGTTGATACAGGCGACGGGGTCAGTTTTCAATAAACTGACCCCCTGCCAAAAAAGATGGAAGAAATCGTCCAATCCGCGCAATGGAAAGCAGGGACCCGCAGTAAGGTCCGGAACAGAGCGCAAGCGCCGAGCACAGGCATGGCAGAAACGCCCAGGGACGACCAGGAGTTGCTGCGGCAGCTCGCCAAAGGAAATGAAGCTGCGTTCCGCGAGATGTACGAGCGGTATCAGGGACGCATCTTCCGCTTCGCTCTGCACATGAGCGGCAACCGGGCCACGGCGGAAGAAGTCACGCAGGAAGTCTTTACCCTGCTGATCTCCAGCCCGCGGGATTACCGTCCGGACAAAGGCACGGTGCCAGGATACCTGTTCGGGATCGCACGCAACCTGGCCAGGCGCAGATTCCAGCGGCAGCAGTTCGATGTGCCCCTGGATGATGACGATTCTCTGGACGCAGACCCGGCCGGGACCAGCGACTTGAACGCGCTGGAGGAATTGAGCCAGACGGAGTTGCTGGAATGCCTGCGACAGGCGATAACGTCACTGCCGGAGCAATTCCGCGAGGCCGTGGTGCTGTGCGACCTGGAAGAGATGAGTTACGCCGACGCCGGTGAAGTTTTAGGCTGTCCGGCAGGCACGGTGGCTTCGCGATTGCATCGGGCGCGAGCCATGCTGAAGACCAAGTTAAGCAAATCGAGCAACGCAACGAAATTGAGCAGCCAGCAATGCGCCAAATAGATCCAACTGAATCCGACGTCCAGCTCAAAGCAGCTTTCCGGAAGCTGGCGGCAGGCTCACCCGGCGACGCTTCGACAGAAACCGGAGCAGCTTTAGCAGGGGCTTTTCGTCACCGACACGCCCGGCGCAGACAGAGGCGGATGGCGGTAATCGCAGGACTGGCAGCGTGTTTGGCAGTGAGCGTTGCGCTCTGGGTGAAGGAGTCACCGCAGCCGACAAGGGCGTCCACCGGGAATGCGATAGCGCCGGTTGCGACGGCGCCGGCCGCGGAGGCGCAGGCAACGGCGGCGGCGCCAACGATCCGTACAGCGGCGGGCGACTCAGCGCCGAGCAGCAAGACTTCCCTTCCGCCGAAGCGCAGACCGAAGACGACGGCGCAAAGCGCGCGCAATTTGGATCGGCCCGCCGGCAACTTTTTCGCATTGCCCGCCTACAACGACACCGTTCGTCTGCAGGACATGAACGTGGTCCGGGTTGAAATGCCGGGCAGCGCGCTGCGGCTGGTGGGAGCGCCGATGAGCGCCGGAGCTGGAGACCGCCGCGTGCTCGCAGATTTTGTGGTCGGCCAGGACGGAACCCCTTACGCCGTCCGGTTGATTGCGGTAAGGAACACTCAATAGGTATCGGGTGATCGCCGTGATCGGGTGATCGCGTGATCGGAAACCAGGGTTGCACGGGTCCTCGAGAAACATCGCCGAGGGCCGACAGCGAACAAATGAACGGGAGTCGTCAACCGGCTCGGACATGACGGACGAAGCAATCGACCAAATTCTTCAAGGAGAGCTTTCAACATGAATAGATTCTTTCGCGCAGTTGCCATGGCGCTATTGATCGCAGGAACGGCGTCAG
>JBGPLR010000054.1:0-11580 GCA_041486545.1 Terriglobia bacterium | reverse complement strand
GCGGCAGCGGGAGCGCCGGGCGGTGCTGGCGGAGGTGGTCGCGGTGATGCGCAGGCGAGGGAAGCCGGATTTTCAGATGGCGGACATCTTCATGGATTTCAACGCCATCCAGGTGGCTCTTGGGGTGATGGCGCAGGCGCTGATTGACGGCAGGATTGATTGCAAGACGGCGGGATGGCTGGGGGTGAATCTGCAGATGGCGTCGAAGCTGCTGCGGATGCTCCACGGGAGAAGCCACAAAACCTTACCGCTGATTAACACTGATGACACAGATCGGAAATTGGCAAGGGTGATGGAGTCGCCGGGATTGAGTTGTGCAAAGACTGGAGACGTTATCGCGATTAGAAAAGTGGAAGAGTTTTCGTTCAACGATGGAATGGGAAGACCCGCGATTGCAGAGAAGGAAGCAGCTTGAAGCAAGGCTGGCTGGATATCCAGGCAGGACATGGTCTTTGACAACTTAATAGCAGTGGCGCGGCAAGCTAAGAACTCAAAAGTGTGCACTATCGTGAGAACGCCCTGAAGCAACATGGTGATCCTAAGCACTGTCGGGATTTTTCGACTCACCCTTATCCTGCGATGCAGGACTCGGGCTCGCTCAAAATGACAGGGGACGAAAGCGTGGCAGACTCTGCGATTCCTCGTCGCTTACGCGCAATTTGGCGTGCCGAGGCTGCAGAGATCGTCACCAATCTTCATGGCGATCATCTTCATGGTGGCGTCCAGTTCCGCCAGAAGCTGTTCGTCCATGTCCACCTGGGCGGCGCGGAGTGCTCCCACGGGATCGCGGACGAGCCAGTGAGCGTTGGCCGCGGACTGGCCCAGCCAGGCGTTCAACCTGACTTCACACCGCTGTAGCTCTTGCATCAGACGGTCCGGCGGCTGGCTGGCAGAGCTTTCCTCGGCCAAGCGTAGGTTGGGCGAGCTTGGCTGTCCGGAGCTTTCCCTGGCGAAGCCTGTATTTGGCGAATTGGGTATTGAGGGGGTCAGTGACAAGCGCGTTCCCTCCTTTTGCTCTCTTAGACCCCAAGGGGAGGCGGGCGGAACAGGAAAAAATCGCCGAAATCGCCGTGATCGCCCGACATCGCCGACATCGGAAAGGGCCAAGAAACCCAACTTCTTGAAACACGGAGGAAGGGAGGTCGCGGAGGAGGTTAGAAGTGGCGAATGAAGGCAGAGCCCTCCCAAGCCTCTGCTTCCTCTGTTTGTTCCTCCGTGTTTCAAAGGTTTTGGGTTTGCTTGTTCCCAAACTGGAGCTTAGGAGCTTAGGCGACCTCGCTAGATCGGCGTCGTCAGCGTTCTTCAGCGTTAAGGTGTTGCTTTTGCAGGCCTGAGCCAGCCCACAGTTCTTTACAAAACCACATCAAGCTTAGCCGACTTAGAGTGCGGGGTCGTGTTCATACCGTCAGAAAGCAAAAGCTGATGGACCCGAACCAGTTGCCCCTAGCGAGGCGCGGATCGGGCCTGGCAAAACGGAGGACATATGAAAGGTTTACAGATATTGGCGATTGGAGCAGCTCTGATTGCAGGCGGTTCCGCTTTGGCCTCGGCCCAGTCCCACGATCGCGGTGGGAGCCCTGAGGACCGAGGTGACAACCGAAGCGCTAACAACGGCGGCAACCGAGGCTCCAACAACGGCGGCGGACACAACGTTGACCGAGGCGGTAATCGTGGCGGCAACAACGGTGGCAACGTCGCAGATCGCGGCGGCAATCGTGGTGGGAACAACGGTGGCAACGTCGCGGGTCGCGGCGGCAACCGTGGCGGCAACTACGGCAACGTTGATCGTGGCGGAAACCGTGGTGGCAACTACGGCAACGTTGACCGCGGCGGAAATCGTGGTGGCAACTACGGCAACGCTGATCGCGGCGGCAACCGTGGCGGGAACAATGCTGATCGCGGTGGCGACCGTGGCGACCACAACAACTACAACCGCGGTGACAACCGCAACTTCAACCGTGGCGGGGACCGCAACTATGACCGTGGCCGCGACGACCGGCGCTTCGTCAACGACCGGCGCTTTGACAATGGCCGGGGCTTTTATGCTCACGACGACCGCCGCTTTGCTCGCCAGCGGGTGTTTTTTAGTTCGCGGCCCAGGATCTTCTTTGCCGCACCGCTGTTTATCGGTGAGACGCGCTTCTTTGACGGCTACTACTGGTACTGGGACGGCTACGACTGGTGCCGTGAAGAGAACGGCTTGATTTTCTACTTTAGCTTCTAGAGCGGAGCTGACGTGGATCGACCCCGCGGCAGGTGCGCGGCCCCAAACCGGGGCCGCCCCTGCCCAAGGCCGCCAGGTTCTCGCGAGACAAGGGCGGAACATGCAACCACATGTTCCGCCTTTTGCATTGGACCCTGGTTCGCGAACACGCCTGATCAGAAATGAAACACCACGCCGGTGGCGAACTGCATGTTGTGCGTCACGCTTCCCGGCGCCGCGGGGCCGACGCCGGTGTTGACCGGCGAAGGGAAATAAACCATGGTATCGCCCACGTCGAAGCGTAGCGCAATTCGCGGCCGCGGCCAGTACTCGATGACCACGCCGGTGTCGAGGGCGAAATTCAGGGCCCCTCCGTTGTTGCGCGCAGCAAAGTCGCCGTCGCCGGGAAAGTGGACGAACCCCGGACGCACCTTGCCGAACACGCCAAACTGGCCGCGCCGCACGCCGATCTTGGCCCCGGCCAGCAGTTGCGATTCGCCAAAATTGCCGCTCGGGTTCTGGGGAAAGTAGTTGAACTCAATTTCCGGAGAGAGGATCAGGCTGTACTTGAGCGGAACGTCATAGGCCGTCCGCACGCCGAAGCCAGCCGCTCCTTCCTTGAGTTGGTTGACCCGAAGACCGCTGAACTGTATGCCGACGGCAAAGCCTTTGTCGTTTTGCGGGTCTTCCGTACGCGGTTGCGCCCCGGCATTCGGGGCCAGGAGTGCGGACAGTCCCAGGGACAAGCAGGTTGAGAAAAGCAGAGTACGAATTTGCATATGAATTCGCGCCTCCAACGCGTTCTTTCAGTCGCAAGTCTGCAACGCCCGCCCAGCCAAGCCAATGCACAGAGGATGAATTGGCGATCAACTGCCCATCTTCAGCAGATCAACAGCAGATCAAACGCGGGGAACAAAGCAGTTATGGCGGGGAAGGCGAATCCGCAGGCAGGACAAAGCGTTCATGCCCGCAAGGAAAAAGGGCCCGCCAGGCGGCGAGCCCTTACTGGAGATGGTAAGAACGCTATTGGTGGCGCATTTCGCCCACCAGCACCACGTTGTTGTCGAATTCAACAAAGAGCGCGCGGGTTGCGTCCACCACGTACACGGCCATGTTCTGTGTTCCCAGGCCGGTGTTCAGGGTGAGCGGTCCGCGCCCATTAGCGGCCACGGTGTAGGTGCCCTGCAGCGATGTTCCGCTGGTAATCGAGCCCACGTTGTTGATATCGGTGATGCCGGTCAGGCTTCCGGCGCCGTTGGCGGTGAATTCGGCGGTGGAATCCAGTTCGCCGGTGTTGGTGACTCCGGCAAAATCCATAGCATACGTGCCCTGGATGGAGGAATTGGAAAACGAACCGGTTTGCTGCAGTCCGCTTCCGCTCACCACCAACCCGGTGTCGGTCTCCATCACCTGGACGCCACTGCTGGAAGGATAGATAACAAAGCTAAGAGTCCCCGCGGTACTGGTCAGGGACATGGTGCCGCGGTTGCCGGAGATGGAATAGGTCCCGGTGATGGCCAGGTTGGTGTTGAGCACGCCAGTATTGTTGATGTCCTCGGTGCCGCTGGTAATGGAGCCTGCGCCGTTGGAAGTCAAAACACCGCCCGCCGCGAAGGGTCCGACTGCGGCGGCGTTGGCCCCGGAGACCACAAAAGCAAACGGCCCGGTGAGAGACGCGTTGGTGAACGGTCCATTCTGGCGGAAGGCCTCGCCGGCCAGCACCGGAACCACATCGGTCTGTACAAGTTTTAAGCGATTGGCGTCCACCACGTAGAAAGCGAAATGCAGCGTGCCGAGGGTGGTGACGATGGTTGCCGTGCCGCGGCCGTTGCTGGGCCCCACGGCAATGGACGAACCGGCTGTAACGATTGCCTGGTTGGTGAGAATGGCGCCGTTATCGGATGAATCCGTCACGCCGCTGGTGACGGCGCCGGTGGCGTCCGTGGTGACCGCGCCTACAACGGTTTCCGCGTTGCCGGCAGCGTCAGCGCCCGACAGGTTGAAAGCAAAAGTTCCGGCCAGAGCCGCGGTGGAAAACGCCGACGCAGTCTGCAAGTCCAGCGTGCCGCTGCCGGTGGCGACGGTCTCAAAGCGCGAGATCATGGCATGCGAGCTTGAAACCAGAATAAAACTCAGGCTGAAGTTGCCATGCGAGGAGGTCAGTGTGGCCACGCCGCGGCCGTCAGAACGGATGTTGTAGGTGCCGGTGATGGGGACGCTGGTAAAAACACCGGTCGCGCGGTTAATGTCTTCCACGCCGCTGGTGACGTGGCCGGCGGCATCAGCCTGCAGGCTTCCGGCCACGGCATAGAAACCGGCCGCGTCAGAGCCCACAAAAGAAAAGGCATACGTTCCGCTCAGCGAGGCGTTGGTGAAACCATTTTGCGGGGGCGTCGGACTGCTGGAAGAGCCTCCGCAACCGGCCAGGAAGATGATGATGGATGTCGCTACCACGAGGAAAGGAATTCGCTTGCTCGCCAGCATAAGTTCACCTGTTCCTAGTTCTATGGTCCCAATCTAAAGATAGAAGACAAAAGACAAAGGTTCAACCGCCCGCGGCGCTGTTATTTTGGCCGGTACTAAGGGAACCAACCTTCGCTTCCCTGCAGCCGCCTGATCTTATTTGAACCCCAATAGCTCTTGCGTGTTGCACGAATTATTAAGCAAGCCTGATCCCCGGACCGTATCCGGAAAACTATCATTCCCGGTCCGGAAGATCTAGGTGGTGAGTGATGTCAGAAGGTTGGATGCTTCCTGCGCGCCGCAAGCTATTGGAAATGCCCGCTGGAAGCCGTTAAGAATTGTAAAAAGCGGTTTGGGGAATGTAAAAAATCAGCGAAACCAGAGTGACCACACCGTGTCTACCGACGTGTGCGTCACCGCCGACGCAAAAAGCCGCCGCTGGGCCCGCCAGGCACGTCCGTAGAAAATGCCGGCGATGGTGGCCAGCAGCACGTATTTCCAGTTGAATGCCGCGCCCTTGTTGAAGTGGGACAGGCCGAACAAGACCGCAGTCGCGCACAAGGCGCCCATGCGTCCCCAGCGGCGTTCCAGCAGGTTCTGCACCAGTCCGCGGAAGAAGAGCTCCTCCGGCAGGGCGATGAAGACGAAGGTGAAGGTCCAGGCTGCCGGTACCATCAAGGGCTGCGGCCAGCCGGAATGAAAATGCAGAAACTTCAGCAGGAGCCCCAGGGGCACGACGATGGGCGCGCAGAAGATGAATTCGCGCAAACCAATCTTGAGGTCTGAGACGGTGGGCGTAAGGTCATAACCCACGCCGTCCAGAGGCTTGACCACCAGGTAGCCGAAGAGGGCCACGTTCGCCAGCATCAGCTTGGGGAATCCGCTCATCCCCGGAGGCCAGAGCACGGCGCCCTTTGCGCCGAATGGCCATGCGTGTCCCATAAGACCTAAGTCCACGATCAACCCGACCGCGGCCAGGACGGCCAAGTCTGCCCAGTTGCCGGGCGCGTAGTGGAGCGCCCCTATAACCAGGACGGCGATGCCCGCCAAGGCCGCCGCCATCGGCCAGTGGAAGTCACCACGGGGAATCGCCAGCACAAAGTAAGGGACCACCAGCAGCAAGGAGGCGGCAATCCTCGTTGCTGCTGCGCGCAACCTTGGTCGCAACAGGGCAGCGGCCCCGAAACCGAAAAACCAGTACGGCGCGAACACCAGCGCAAAACTCAGGAAGGTGGAAACCGGGTGCTCGTCCAGCGCTTTCAGATGAAAGAAGCGGGCAATCAGCCAGAAAACGATGAGCAGGGCAGCATAGACTGCGGTGGCCCAGGCCAGCCGTCGCGGGGAAACGCCGGCGGGCGCCGACAACCCAGGATCAGGTCCCGGCTTTTCGCTAGAGGACGCCGAAGACGAAGAAGAGGTCATGGCCAATGCCCGAGTTGCGGCAGCCGTACGGGACAGCCCCGCAAGCTGGCAGCAGCATAGCACGCGGGATCGGTCTGGAACCCCCCGTGATACGGGCATTGTTGCCCGGCTTTTTATATAATCTATCTTGTCCCATTTCGCGCAACCTCTGGAGCTTTCCTGACATGATTCGTTTCCTGCAAAGCGGCAATAAGGCCGTTAAATATGTGCTGAGCGCGTTCCTGCTGATTATCTGTGCGAGCATGCTGTGGTACCTGATCCCCAGTTCCGGCACCGCCCTGGACACCAACCGGCAGGGCATCGTCGCCACCGTGGCGGGCGAAGATATCCATACCACCGACGTCAACGATCTGGTGCAGATGCAGATGCGGCAGCAGCCGGGCAGAATTCCTGACTTTTATGTTCCCATCCTGAGACAACAGGCCGTCATGCAGTTGATCCAGAGGGCGGAAGTCCGCTATGAAGCCGAACGCCTGGGATTGAAAGTTTCCGACCAGGAAGTGCAGGACGAGCTGCAAAACGGCATGAGCAAAGCCTACTTTTTCCCCGATGGAAAGTTCATCGGCAAGGAGAAGTATGAAGCGCTGCTCAAGGCGAATAACAAGACGCCGGAGACTTTTGAGAATGACGTCCGCCAGCAACTGATGGTTTCCAAACTGGTCAGCGCGGTGGGCGCAAGCGCGAATGCCTCCGATGCGGAGGTTGAGCAGGCCTACAAAGACCGCAATCTCAAAGTAAAGTTCCAATACGCCGTGCTGAACCTGGAGGATATGGTCAAGCAGATCAAACCCACACCGAGCGAGGTGGAAGCTTTTTTTGCCGCCAACAAAACCGCGTACCAGGGCGCCATCCCGGAAAAGCGGCAGGTCCGCTACTTTGTCATTAATGACAAAGACGTGGAAAGCAAAATCACGGCGGACCCGGCGGAACTGCAGCGCTATTACCTTGCCCATCAGGACGAATATCGCGTTCCCGAGCGGGTGCGAGTGCGGCACATTCTGATCTCCACGCCACCGGCGAGTCCGGACGGCAAAGTGGACCAGAAGGCCGTGGACGCTGCCCGCGTAAAAGCCGAAGGCATTCTCAAGCAGGTGAGGGCCGGCGGCGACTTTGCCGAACTGGCCAAGAAAAACTCTCAGGACACCACCGCGGCGGATGGCGGCGAACTGGGGTGGATCGTCAAGGGCCAGACCGTGGCTGAGTTTGAAAAGATTGCTTTCGCACAGAACAAAGGCCAGATCAGCGACTTGGTGAAGACCATCTGGGGCTTCCATATTGTCCAGACGGAAGAGAAGCAGGATGCCCGCGTTAAGCCTCTAGCGGAGGTGCAGGCCAGCATTGAGCCTGTGGTGAAGGCGCAGAAACTCAGTGCGGCGGTGGAAGCCAAAGCCAAGGAAGCCGAAGACGTGGCCACCAAGCAGGGCCTGGACAAAGCCGCGACAAAATACGGGGCGCCGGTGGTGCAGAGCAATCTCATAACCCGGAATGACGCGCTGCCAGGCGTTGGCCCCTCGCCGCAATTGATGCAGCAAGTGTTCTCCACCAAGGAAAAGTCGCCACCGCAGGCCGCCCGCATCGCCACCGCCTATGTGTTTTTTGAACTTCAGAAAGTGGAGCCGGCGCGGGCCCCGGCGCTGGAAGAAGTACGCGACAAAGTGACCAAGGATTTCGTCAGCAGCCGCTCTGCCGAGTTGCTGCGCAAGAAAGGGCAGGAACTGGCTGATCGCGCCCACGCTGAGAACGATCTGGCGAAAGCCGCCAAAGAGGTGGGAGCCACCTTCAAGACCAGCGACCTGGTCAACCGCAGCGGGCAAGTCCCGGACATCGGAACTCTGAGTGGCCCCGTTGCCGTGGCTTTTACCATGAAGCCGGGGGACATCAGCAACGCCGTGAACATGGGAACCAAGGAGGTTGTCCTGGCGGTTACCGATCGCCAGGAACCTTCCACCGCGGACCAGCAATTCGCCAAAGACCGCGACCAACTGCGCGAGCAGATCGCGCAGCAGCACCAGGAACAGGCTTGGCGCCTCTTCCTGGAAGCCTTAGGCGCGCGGATGGAAAAAGAGGGTAAGGTAAAAATCAATCAGGCGGAGATGAACGGCCTGACCAAGGGCCGTGGCTGAGCTATCCTGAAAACTATGGTGTCGGAACGTTGCGCTGGAATCCTGCTGCATCCGACTTCTCTGGCCGGCCCCGGTTTGGGCGACCTGGGCCCGCAAGCCTATGCCTTTGCCGACTTCCTGGCGCGCGCGCGCCTGGGCTTGTGGCAGGTGCTGCCGCTCTCGCCGCCGGGCTTTGGCAACTCGCCCTACTCGGCGATTTCCGCTTTTGCCGGCAATCCCCTGCTCATCAGCCTGAAGCGCCTGGCGGACCGCGGCTGGATTGACCATGATCAAATCCGGAACCATCTTCCTCCGCAGGGCCGGATCAATTTTGACGAAGTAAAGGCCTTCAAGCTGCCTCGCTTGCGCCAGGCCGCGCAGAATTTTCTTGCAGGCCACGGCGGCGATCACCGCCGCTTTGAAGACTTCAAACGCGACAATGCCTGGTGGCTGGAAGACTATGTTCTTTTCCTGCTCATCCGCCGCGTGCACAAACGCGCTCTGTGGAGCACGTGGCCCAGCGAACTCGCGCGGCGCTCCGCCGAAGCCCTGCACAAGTTTGGTCTCCAATACCGGCAACAACTGGAAGAGGAGCGCGCCATCCAATTTGCTTTTCATGAGCAGTGGAGCGCTTTGCGGGGATACTGCGGGCAGCGCGGCATCCGCATCGTCGGCGACGTGGCCATCTTCGTCAACCATGACAGCGCCGACGTGTGGCGCAATCCTGAGCTGTTTCACCTGGATGACAATTTGCAGCCGGCGACGGTGGCCGGCGTGCCTCCGGACCTGTTCAGCCATACCGGCCAGCGCTGGGGCAATCCTCTGTATCGCTGGGACGTGCTGCGAGCGCAAAATTATGACTGGTGGGTGCAGCGCATGTCCTGGGCCCTACGCGCCTGTGACGTGGTGCGGCTGGACCACTTCCGCGGATTTGAAAGTTATTGGGAAATACCCGCCGCCGAACCCACGGCCATTCACGGCCGCTGGGTGGAGGGCCCCAAGGACGATCTGTTCCGCGTGTTGCGGGAGCGCCTGGGCGATCTGCCGTTCATCGCTGAAGACCTGGGGTTGATCACCCAGGAAGTCCACGCCTTGCGCGAACGCCTGGGCATTCCGGGGATGAAGGTGCTGCAGTTCGGTTTTGGCGATCCCGGCGCGCACATCTATCTTCCCCACAACTTCGTCCCGAATTGCGTGGTGTACACCGGAACGCATGATAATGACACCACGGTGGGCTGGTGGCAGTCCGGCGCAAGCGAAGACGAAAAGCGCCACGCCACGGAATATTTTGGCCAGCCGCAGGACGGCATGAACTGGGCGATGATCCGCGCGGCGTTTGCGTCGGTGGCCCGCGTGGCGCTGGTCCCCATGCAGGACGTGCTGTCATTGGGCAGCGAAGCACGCATGAACATTCCCTCGCGGCCTGACGGCAACTGGGGATGGCGGCTTGATCCCGGCCTGGCCAGCGATGAACTGGCGGACAAGCTGGCGGCGTTGTCGGAGATCACTGACCGCGTGCCGCGAATCGCTGAAGGGCAGCGGAGCGCTGCGAAGCTGGAAGACTTTGCCGCGTAAGCAAAAGGTTTTGTTCGACAGTCGCTAACCAAGGTGAGTCTGATCTGCCCGTTGAAAAGATCTTGTCAATGACGAAAATCATTCCCATAAAAATGAAGCCGGCCTTTGCACAACTCGCTCTTATGCCTTTGTTCGCTGCGCTGGCGCCGCTGCTGGCCGGCCAGGCAGGCACTGCAACCCGGACCGCCACCGCACCGGAGTACACATACAAGGTGATTCACGTGTTCCCGCACGACCCAGCCGCGTACACGCAAGGTTTGTTCTACCACCAGGGCCTTCTTTATGAAGGCACGGGTTTGCACGGGCGCTCGTCGTTGCGCAAGGTGCGCCTGGAAACGGGAGAGGTTCTCCAGCGCGTGAACCTGGCGCCGGAGTTCTTTGGCGAGGGGGTTGCTCTTCTCAACAACCAAGTCGTACAGCTCACCTGGCAGTCACACGTGGGATTCATCTACGAACTGAGCGACTTCCGCCTGGTGCAGCAGTTTTCCTGCGAAGGAGAAGGCTGGGGCCTGACCAGCAACGGCCGCGACCTTTTTATGAGCGACGGCACCGCCGAGATTCGCGTCCTTGACGGCCGCACGTTTGCCGAGAAGCGGCGCTTGAAGGTCCACGACGGCAACATGGCAATTACTGAGTTAAACGAACTGGAGTGGGTGGAGGGAGAAATCTTCGCCAACGTCTGGCATACCGACCGCATCGCGCGCATCTCTCCGCAAAGCGGCAAGGTGGTGGGCTGGATCAACCTCAAAGACCTTCTCAGCCCCATGTACCGCCGGCAACCGGAAGCCGTGCTGAACGGCATCGCTTACGATCCCCAGGGAAAGCGGCTGTTCGTCACCGGCAAGCTGTGGCCCAGCATCTTTGAGATCCAACTGGTTGCGAAGGAACGCAAATGACGTTGCAGCCAGGCATCGCGGCCGCGCAATTGGGCGCACTCGTCAATCCTCAGCCCGGTCCGCGGCTTTACTAATGTCCCAGGAACCTTGACAATGAAAACATCGGAACTAAGGAGCTAGAAAACTGCCATGCCTGTGACTGGTGAATTGATCCGCATGATGAACTATGTTGACGACATTGCCGCCACCCTGCGCCGCGTCCAGTTGGGCGTGAGCGACATGAATGATGAAGAGAAAAAGCGCCTGGCTGCCTACATGCGCCAGGCCGATCCCAACTACCTGAAGATTGTGGAAACCCTGGAGAAGAACTAGGCAATGGCCGAGATCAAGACCGTAGCCGTCATCGGCGCGGGGATCATGGGGCGGGGCATTGCCCACGTGGCGGCCCTGGGCGGCTATCGCACCATTCTGGAGGACATTCTCCCGGCCAGCCTGCGCAAAGCGGAAAGCGAAATCCGCTCCAACCTGGACAAAGCCATTGAGCTGGGCAAAATCTCCAAGCCCGATGCCGACGCCGCGTTCACGCGCCTGGAGTATGCCGGCAGCGTGGAAGAAGCCGCCCGCGAAGCTGACCTGGTGATCGAAGCCGTGCCGGAGGAGATGGAGTCGAAGATTGAGATCTTCACTCTGCTGGATAAAATCTGCCGCCCGGCGACCATCCTGGCTTCGAACACCTCATCGCTCAGCGTCACGGAGATTGCCTCTGTCACCTATCGCGCCAAAAAAATCCTGGGCATGCACTTCTTCAATCCCGTGCACAAGATGAAACTGCTGGAAGTGGTGCGCGCCCTGGAGACTGACGACGAGACCATCGCCGCCTGCGCCGACGTGGGCCGCCGCATGGGCAAGGAAGTGGTGGTCATCAAGGAAGCGCCGGGATTCATCACCAGCCGCATCAATGCGATGATCGGCAATGAAG
>JBGPLR010000053.1:0-11626 GCA_041486545.1 Terriglobia bacterium | reverse complement strand
CCTCCCCGCCCTGGATCCGATCCACCGCCGCTCGCCAGAACTCTCGGCTTCGTTTCTTTGCTCCTCGCACGTTCGCCACTTGCAGCTCCCTTCCTGCTAAGTGTGCATTCTCTCACTGTCTCACTTGCGGGGTTCAGTGCATCGCTCACTGTCTCACTTGAGGGGTTCAGTGCATTTTGCGCTTTTTCTAGTTAGCTAGTCGCTAGTGGCTAGCCGCTAGTAGCTTCTTTTTCAAAGATCGGTCTTCCCGGCCGCCTCAGTGGTCGGGCTTCCCAGCTCTCGCTAAGGGCCAATAGCCAAAGAGCCGTTCTGACAGTTTATCGTATTTTGTTCGCTTTTGCAAGCGCGAAATAGTTCATCGTCCTAAAAACTGCTGCAGATCTGTCCAGCTCTTGCTGATTGCCTGACTGCTGACTGCTGATTGCTTCTTCCCTGCCGAAGGCGAAGTGGAGTGGATCAATCAATCACTGGGATACATCATTCGAATCCCGCCCTTGCGGCGAAGCTGAAAAAACAAAATACCAGCTTCTTCGCAAGAATCAGGCACCACGATTCTCGTGCGGGAACGGTGGGGTACCGGGCTCTGCTCATGTCGGGCGAAATATTTCCCTTTTCCGCCAAAGACGCGGAAAGTATGGGCAGCTGGCTCTTATTCCGGTCGAGAGAAGGGGAACGTACCGTCTGTCCCCATGTTTCGTTCGCTAAGTCCAGTGCGAAAAAGGACTTTGCCCCAGGACCAGCTGCAGTCTGGAAGAGCGGCTTCTTCGCCGTTCGACTTCAGTCCAGCGGATACGTCCTCCGGACGCGCGCTTCCCTTGGCGAGGCGCAAGAGCGGGGCACCTGCGATTCTCATGCGGGAGAGAACAGGCACCTGGGGCAGGCCATGCCGGGATTTCATCCTGCCCGTTCAACAAGATTCCCATGCGAGTCGATATGCAGCTTGTCAAGGGCCTTGTCCAGTTGCCTCAACTCGAATTCGATAGCCTCTTCAACCGAAGCATGTTTGCCGCTTCTGACTTCTGCGAGCAGGTCAACGTAACAGGAGCGCACAAACTGCAGAGCACCCGCAACCGCATTTTTGCTAAAGCCACTTGGGGGCATCGGATAACCTCACTTATTATTGTTATTATCGTTGTGCTTGGTTCTTGCCACGGATTTTGAGTACGCCGTAGTCTATAGGAACCCGCTCTTGCGACACAAGTTACGTCGGGGGATGTACACCGAACAGCCCGCTAATATCATTTAGAATCAGAGCTTTGAGAACTAAAATGCCGCATAACCTGCATCAAATCTCAATAAGACTTTCTAAAATTTTTTGACATCTGTTGACATTCTGCTACTCTTTCCTGCTCTCCACATCTTTTCGGTCGAAACAAATTGAGGGAGCAATCACCAACGGCTCGATTTGAGATCAAGGAACTCTAATGCTTGTTGCCACTCTTCTCGCCACCGCCATCCCGTTGGCCGTTTATTTGTATTTTGGATTCCGGAAAGACTCTAAGGCCGAAACCATCGACGACTATTTCATATACAGTCAAAAAGTAACCACGGCGGACTACGCAAATACCTCTGTTGGCTATGCGCTCCAAATGGCAGCCGTTTTTTTGTTCGCCTATTGGGGCGTTCTCTACGGTCTAGGAGCACTATGGACTCCATTATTTTGGGCATTAGGGTTCTGGTTGCTTCTTAGGCTGATACCCAAGTTCATCCCCTACCACAAGTACAAAGTAACAATGCATGAATACCTGGCACAAAAATTCCAAGCCGGGCGTCGACTGCAAATTGCCGCCGCAGTGGCCACGATCGTTGGCCTTTGGGGGACGATGATGGCAGAAATAGATTACACAATTCAGATTTATTCGCCAGTGATCAAGAGCCAAAAGGGAATTTTTCTTCTGGGGAGTGCCCTTCTCATTTTTGGGATGGTCTACATCTTGAAAAATGGCTACAAGGCGGAAGTCAATACCGAGCGCTTACAGCTACCGGTCACTTATGCTGGCTTCATAGCTGTACTGGTTCTCTCCCTTCCGCGGATTTGGCTACATGCAGGTACCAAGGCATATTGGATCACGTGGGGGCTTTTTCTAACGACGTTGCTGATCATGTTGGTTGGAAAGCTGCTCGTCGGCTGGCGATCTGCGTTGAAAGATCCCCAGGTTCTAATTCCAGTGCTCGGTCTGATGGGGTTGTTCCTGATTGAGTATTTCATTTCTGCCCGGGCCCTCTCTCCTGGCCATGAGCCGAGCGTATTTGACCAGCCTTTAAGGACGCAGATGAACGCTCAAGGAGCCTTTGCTCTTTTCTCGCTGTTCTTAGCAAATTTCTTTTGGATGCCAGTGGACTTATCAACTTGGCAAAGAATAAGCTCAGTAAATGGGGGGGGCGCAGAACTATCAGCAAGTTTGAAACGGGGCACTCAACGCGTACTTTTCGAATCTCCTGCGACATGGTTACTTGGAGTTATTTTGGGACTAACCATTAGCGGGGGAGGATACTTGAAAACAGGGGCTGACGCCAGCGAGGGGTTGATCAGTTATTCCGCTGCATTGGCGAGTGGAGCCGGATTCCCCTTTGTATCCAATTCATTGCCAACGCTACTCTATTTCGTATTCTTGATTGCGTGTTTATCGATAATGTTATCAACGGTACATGGAATCTTGTGTGCTATCACGTTCACAGCTTATAAAGACCTGCCTCCGTACAACAAAACCGGAACAAAGGCAGCCCGGGCCTGGACCATAGCGCTGATTTTAGCAGGCATGATTTTTTATCCCTTGCTTCGACTCCACATGGGCGCCAATCTGCCTACTATACTTTACGGCGCCTATTCTGCTCAACTGTGTCTGATCGTCGTAGCCCTTGTGGCTCTATACGACAAGAGACTCGAAAAAAGAGCAGCATTCTGGAGTATTATGTTTGGTTTTGCCGGAACAATCATTTCGGTCATCCTAGCAATCAACGTCACCGACCCAGACGCGGCTGTGCTGCCTCCCATTTTTGCGATCTTCAGCGCTTTAGCCGGGTATGTCATCATGTTCAAGCGCACCCGTTCTGCGAAAACGGATACTGTCGCCTAACAGTTTTAAATCCGACACAACGGAGCATAGCTTAGGCAACGTGTTGCGGCTCGGAGAGGGATAAATTGAAGAGATTCGATGATATTTTGCGGGTAATTTCAGGTGTCTTGTTGGGCGTGTTGGTTCGTGATTTTGATAATCTCAGCGGCGGGTTTGAGTCTTTATACCGTCAAGAGCCTCGGCATTTTTTCGATGAAGCCGTGGCTGGGGCTACAGCGTTCTTGGTGGCCATAGCATTTTTACGTAACATTCACGGGTCTGCTCGTTACGACGATTTTCTGAAGGAGCAAGATAAAGCTCTGCAAAAGCAAAATAAGGAATTGAGCCTAGCCTCAGAGTCGACTTACTTTGGTCGAACTACTGCATTCGCCCTTGCGCTGGCTAGCCTTTTTTTCGGACCATTTTGGGTTAACCATGAGATTGCGAACCACGCGTCCAGAACCAGCACGAAGGAATTTTTTACCGTCATTTTGTTTTTTCCATTCCTCATTTTTGCGATCTGGGATTTCCGGCTTTGGTTTTTGGAGGACGATGAGTCTCAAGATTGGAGACGAACCCTGGCAGAGATAACGCACAAATGGGTACGCATCGATGCCATAGCAATCCTTATTCTTCTCAGCTATGCTGCACTAAACTTATATCTTAGAACTAAAGGAATCATCGTCCAAGGCAATGAAAACACAGAGTTGAGCTCCGTTGTCTTTCTGCTCACTGTCTCTTTCATGATCGTCGCAGACTATCTGGTGAACAAGACATTCTACTTTTCCAAATGAACAGTCGAGCATGGCCCCTGCCGGTGCGGAAGGCATCTGGCGACCACGTCCAACTCGCTCAGACGCCCGTCCACCACATTTTTTCAAACAAATAAGCTTCCCACTTTAACTACCGGCCTACTTCGCACCCCCTGCCGGTTTCGCTTCCGCCGGCTTCCCCATATCCCCGAACGGCCACAGGCCCAGGGCTTTCAGGAAAACGTCCTGATGTTTGTCGGTAAGCATCTTGGCGGTTTTTTCCGGAGGCCAGGGGCCGGCCAGGCGCTCCGGACGGTTGGCCATCCAGAAAGCGGTCAGGGCCATCATGGTGGCGTCGCGGATAAGGATGTCCGGCTTTACTTTGTCGAAAGTGTCCACCGCGGAGTGGTGGGTGTATTTGTATTCCGGCGAATCCTGGTCCATGTTGATGCCCGGCAGGCCGGCCAGGACGAACGGGCCCACGTCGGTGCCGAAGACCACGTTGTCATCCACGCCCAGGTCCACAAAGCCTTTCACCGAATCGGCGAATTTCTTCATGGCGGGGATGAGATCGTCGCGGCCGCCCAGGTTCAGCTTGATCACCGGGCCCTGGCCGTTATCGAGCACCAGGGCAGCCACGTGGTTGGGGAGTTCGTCTTTATGCATTTTGGTGTACGCGATGGAGCCGAGCAATCCTTGCTCTTCTCCCGTGAACAGAACGAAACGAATGGTGCGTTTAGGCTTGAAGCCGCTCAGCTTGATGGCTTTGGCCGCACCCAGCGTGGTGGCCACGCCGCAACCATCGTCGGTGGCGCCGTCCGCCAGGTCCCAGGAATCCAGGTGCCCGCCGACTACGATCACCTGCTCCGGATGCTCGGTGCCGCGGATTTCACCCACTACGTTGGCCGAATCCACCGGCCCGCTGGTGGCCTTGTTCTGGATGTCCATCTTGATGCGCACGGTTTTGCCGGCGTCCAGAAAGCGCTCCAGTTGCTGCTGGTCTTCCGCGATCATGCTGACCACGGGAATGTCATAGTAGGTATCAAATCCCAGCGCGCCGGTGTGGGTGAGATGCATGCCGGCGGCGGGCGAGCCGCCCTGACCGCCGATGACGGCAATCGCGTGTACGGCGTGCGCCTTCTTGAGCACGTCGCCGAATTTGAAGAACGCGCCCGCGGCTGCCGGACCCTGCGGGGCGGGGCCTTTGCGCACGATGATCAGCACCTTGCCGGCCCAGGAGTCGGCGTTCTTGAGTTCGTCGTCAAGCTTGTTCATGTTCACGGCGAGCAACTCACCTTCCGCCCCGCCGGCTTGCGTGGAGCCCACCCAGCCCATGGCGTCCACGCTCAAATGACGCCGGATGGGCGCGGTGATTTCAGCGTTGGCGTGGCCGCGCGTCCAGCCGCGCGAAATCTGCCACTTTTCCGCGTGGACGTTTTCCAGACCCATGGCGCGCATCTTGGCCATGCCCCATTCCACGGCCTTGGCCGCTTCCGGCGAACCGGTGAGCCGCCCGCCAATGTAGTCAGAGAGTTCTTCAAGATCGTCGTAAGCCTCGGCGCTCATCATGCCCTGGCCGGCAATCGCCGCCAGCGCCGGCATAGTCCCATCTTGCGCGGGCGAAGCCGGTTCAGCCGGGGTTGCGGGAGTCCCCGCCCACAACGAGAAGCTCAGTACCAGCACCAGGCACGCGGCCGCAGAGATTATCTTGCCCATGGTTGTTCCACCTCAGTGTTTTTAATTAGAAAGACGTTTGGTAAGTACCCGTGCTCAATCAGCGAAGTTCAGAAAAAATGCTGCTTCATGAAAAACGCTGGAGTCAAAATCTGGGCGAGCCATTATCTACTAAATCAGACGCGCTCGCCCGGCTCACGTAAGCAAGCCGGATGAGTCATTTAGAATGATTCCCGCTTCTGTTCCGTCCAACGAATCCTATGAAAAACTCGCTCCTCATACTTCTTGTTTCATGCCTCTTTTCTATCTGTGGGGGAACTTTGCTGGCGCAACCGTTGCCGCCCGCCCCAAAAGCCCACTTGACCGACCTCACCCGAGCCGGCTTCTTCAACGAACCGGCCATCGCGGTGAATCCGGCGAACCCGCAGCAACTTGTGGTTGCGTGGCAGGTCCCCGCCAGCGTGGCTTATTCCGCTGACGGCGGACAGACCTGGACCGTGGCCCAGGGCACGGCGCCCAAAGACTATCGCGTGTCGGGCGACGTGTCTTTGGCATACGATGCCGCCGGTCACGCGCTGCTCTGCTACATCGCCTTTGACAAGCTGGGCCGGACCAACTACTGGGCGCAAGGCGCCACGCGCAACGGAATCTTTGTGCGCCGGTCTTTGGATGGAGGCAAGACGTGGGAGGCCGATGCGGCCACGGTCATCGCCCACAATTCTGATCCGGGAATCCCCTTTGAAGACAAGCCGTGGATCGTCGCCGACACCGCGGGCCCGCATCCCGGCAACCTTTATATAGGCTGGACGCAGTTCACCCTGGCCGCCAGCGACCTTATGTTTTCGCGCTCCACCGACGGCGGCAAGACCTGGCAAAAGCCCATCAAGCTGAACAGCGTGCCCGGCCTGCCTCGCGATGATAACGGCGCACTGGAAGGCTTTCACGGCGTGGTCGGCCCGGACGGAACCCTCTACGTGATCTGGGATGATCGCGACGGCATCATGATGGCCGTGTCGCATGACGGCGGCGCAACCTTCAGCAAAGATCGCCGCATCATCAACGCCGGTCCGGGATACTTTGGCATCACCGGCGTCTCGCGGTCGAACGGCTTTCCCCAAATTGGCATGGATCCGCGTAGCGGGATCGAGCGAGAAAAAGATTTGCGCGGCGGCGCAGGCAAGCACGGCGGCAACCTCTACGTTTCCTGGAGTGACTACACCAACGGCGACGTTGATATTTTTGTCGCCACCTCATCCGATTACGGGCAGACGTGGTCGGCGCCCGTGCGCGTGAACAATGACCCGCTGCACAACGGCCAAGACCAGTTCTTCCAGTGGATGGCCGTAGACGCGAAGACCGGCGCGGTGAATCTGGTCTTTTATGATCGCCGCGGAGACAACAAGGCCACCACCGTCACTCTGGCCCGCTCTACCGATGGAGGAAAGACGTTCGCCATCTACGCGCTCGATAGCGATGCGTTCGATGCCGAAGGCGATTTTCTGGGCGACTACCTGGCCATCACCGCGTTCGGCGACAAAGCTTTCGCCGCCTGGGCGCATCAGACACAAGAAGAAGGAACATCGGAACGCGGAAAAAAGACGCGGACGGTGTTAAGGGTGGGGAGCGCGGATTTTAACTAAGCTCTCTGCTTTACTCTCAAGCGCAGCTTTTTTCTGTAATCCCGACCCTGAGCTTGCCGAAGGGGAGGGAACCCTATCGAGCCGTAGAACCGTGGTTGGCGCGCAGAAGGATTGCCCAGTCTGCATGAGCGCTCAGCAATAAAAGATCTGTGGGAGTCTGGCGAACAAGGAAATCATTTGCCGATTCGTCTTCATTCGCGACATTCGCGGCGCGAATTCTCTCGGTCGCGATGGGGATCGATCCCTCGCTGCGCTCGGGATTAAGAAACTACGAACCCTGCTTCCCCGCCACTTCCAGCCTTGACGTCGCTCGCTGCAAAGCGGCTTGGGCTTCGGCGTCGCCGCTGGGACCGGCCTTCTTCAGTTCGTCTTCTGCGCGCTGTTTGGCGGCCTGGGCGCGGGCCACGTCAATTTCGTCGCTGCGCTCCGCGGTTTCCGCCAGGATGGTGACTTTGTCCGGCAGGACTTCGGCAAATCCCCAGGCCACGGAGAGCCTTTTGGTCTGGGCGCCGCTGCGGTAGCTGATCTCGCCCACGCCCAGCGCGGTGATTAGCGGCGCGTGGCCGGGAAGGATGCCCAGATACCCGGTGCTGCCTGGGATCTGCACGTCGTCCACGGTAGCTTTCACCACCAGGCGTTCCGGCGTGACGATTTCGAGTTGAATGTTCTCCGGGAGCATCTCTCGCCTCTTACGCCGTCGCTTTCATGGTCTCGGCTTCGGCCAGCACTTCTTCAATGCCGCCCTTCATGTAGAAGGCCTGCTCGGGGACATCGTCATGCTTGCCCTCAATGATTTCCTTGAAGCCGCGCACGGTGTCTTCCACCTTCACGTACTTGCCTTCGCGGCCGGTGAACTGCGCCGCCACGTAGAACGGTTGCGACAGGAACTTCTGCACCTTGCGCGCGCGGGACACGGTGAGCTTGTCATCTTCGCTGAGCTCTTCAATGCCCAGAATGGCGATGATGTCCTGCAGGTCTTTGTAGCGCTGCAGAATGCGCTTCACGCCTTGCGTGACCGCGTAGTGCTCCACACCTACGATGTGGGGATCAAGAATGCGCGACGTGGACGCCAGCGGATCAACCGCCGGATAAATTCCGATCTCCGTCAGCGGGCGCGAAAGCACGGTGGTCGCGTCCAGGTGGGCGAAGGTGGTGGCCGGCGCGGGATCGGTGAGATCGTCGGCGGGCACGTAGATGGCCTGCACCGATGTAATCGAACCCTTCTTGGTGGAGGTGATGCGCTCCTGCAGTTCTCCCATTTCCGTGGCCAGGTTCGGCTGGTAACCCACGGCGGACGGCATGCGTCCCAGTAGCGCGGAAACTTCTGATCCGGCCTGGGTGAAGCGGAAAATGTTGTCAATGAACAGCAACGTGTCCGCGCCTTCTTCATCGCGGAAATATTCGGCCACGGTCAGCGCGGTCAGGGCCACGCGCAGGCGCGCTCCAGGCGGCTCGGTCATCTGTCCGTACACCAGCGCGGCTTTGGATTCCGCCGGCACGCCCGGCTTGATCACGCCCGATTCCGTCATCTCCAGCCACAAGTCGTTGCCTTCGCGCGTGCGCTCGCCCACCCCGGCAAACACTGAGAACCCGCCGTGCTTTTTGGCCACGTTGTTGATCAGTTCCATGATCACGACGGTTTTGCCGACGCCGGCGCCGCCGAACAGCCCGATCTTGCCGCCTTTCAAGAACGGCTGGATCAGGTCAATGACTTTCACTCCGGTTTCAAACATTTCGGCCTTGGTGGATTGCTCTTCAAACGAGGGCGCCGCGCGATGAATCGGCAGCCGCTTGGTAAAGGCCACCGGTCCAAGGTTGTCCACCGGCTCGCCGATCACGTTGATCACCCGGCCCAAAGTGCCTTTGCCCACCGGAGCGGAAATGGGTCCGCCCAGATCCAGGGCCTTCATGCCGCGGACCATGCCGTCAGTGGCCTGCATGGCAACGGTCCGTACCCGGCCTTCGCCCAGGTGCTGCTGCACTTCCAGAATCACGCTGATGGGATCGGGGACTTTGAATCCTTCGCTGGTTACCTGCAGCGCCTGATAGATCGGCGGCAGCATGCCTTCGGCAAATTGCACGTCAACCGCGGGTCCCGCGATCTGTACGACCTTACCTATGTTTTGTGTTGGCATACTAAATCCCTTTTCGATTGCCAAAATTGCCATCATTGCCAAAGATCGCCGAGACCCGCCTATCCCGACTGCACGCCGTCAATTACCAATCTTTGGCAATCGTGGCAATACTGGCAATTCTGTTCGTATTCCACGGTCACGGCCTTAAAAACCTACAATGCTGCCGCCCCACTTACAATCTCGATAATCTCTTTCGTGATCTTTGCCTGGCGGGCCCGGTTCATGGCCAGCGTAAGCGAATCAATCATGTCAGAAGCGTTGTTGGTGGCCGAATCCATGGCCGTCATGCGCGCGGCGTGCTCGGCGGCCTCTGATTCCAGCATTGCCCGGAACAACTGTACCGACAGATAACGCGGCAACAGGTTGCTGAACAAGTCACCCGGCGGCTCCTCATAGATGTAATCCACTTGCGCGGTGCCGAACCCGGCGGCAGCCTGGTCAACGGCGGACGTATCGAGCCCGCGAACGCCCACGCCGGCATGCATGGCGGCTTCAATGCGCCGTTTGCGTTCTTCTTCGGAAACTTCCTCGGCCATCACCACTTCTTCTTCGCCGACGGCGCTGATAGGCAGGATGTCATCCACTACCAGCCGCTGGGCAATGACCGACTTGAATTCGTTGTAAACCAGGTACACCGAATCCACTTTGCTTTCCGTGTATAGATGGACAACTTTTTCCGCGATGTCGCGTGCGGCGGCAAACTGGGCGCGGTTCATCAGGCCCACATGTTCGCTCACAATCTGGATCGGCCCGCTGCGCGTCTCGCCCGGCTGGCCTACGGGATAACGCCGGCGGAAGTAGTCGCGCGACTTGCGCCCCATCACCATAATGTCAATGTTCTTGTCCTGCTTGGACTCAATGAAGCGCGCGGCTTGCTTCAATATGTTGGCGTTGAACGCCCCGGCCAGTCCCTTTTCGCCGGAGACCACCAGCAGCAATACGGTCTTTTCCTCGCGCCGTATCAGAAGCGGATGGCGCGGTTCGCCGGTGTCCGGATCGTACAGTTCGGCGCGCGTCACCAGCGATTTCAGCACGTTCACCAGCATCCGGGCGTACGGCCGCGCCGCCAGCGCGCGTTCCTGCGCCCGCCGCAGCTTGGCCGCTGACACCATCTGCATGGCCTTGGTGATCTGCCGCGTGTTGCGCACGCTGCGGATTCGCCGCCGGATGTCTAACAGGTTCGCCATAAGTTACGCTTTCGCGCCCGCCAACTGCCGTTCGCTCAAAAAACGCTGCTTGAATTCGGTGAGCGTTTTCTGAATGTCGGCCTTCAGCGCGTCATCAATGGTCTTCTTCTCCATGATGGTCTGCTGCAGCTTGGGGTTCGCCGTGTCCACGTACTTGTACAGCTCGGCTTCAAACTCGCGCAGCTTGTCCACCGGCAGGTCGTCGAGGAAGCCGTTGGTGCCGGCAAAGATGATCAGAATCTGTTTGCTGAACGGCAGCGGCTGGTACTGGTCCTGCTTCAGGATTTCCACCAGGCGGCTGCCGCGATTGAGCTGGTTCTGCGTGGCCTTGTCCAGGTCTGAGCCGAACTGGGCAAACGCCGCCAGTTCGCGATATTGCGCCAGCTCCAGTTTCATGGTGCCGGCCACTTGCCGCATGGCTTTGATCTGCGCTGCGCCGCCGACGCGGCTTACGGAAATACCCACGTTCACCGCCGGGCGAATGCCGGAGTTGAACAAATCCGTTTCCAGAAAGATCTGGCCGTCGGTGATGGAGATGACGTTGGTCGGAATGTACGCCGACACGTCATTGGCCTGGGTTTCAATCACCGGCAGCGCCGTCAGCGAACCGCCGCCCAGTTTGTCGGACATCTTCGCCGCGCGCTCCAACAGACGGGAGTGAAGATAGAAAACGTCTCCAGGATAAGCTTCGCGTCCCGGCGGGCGGCGCAGCAGCAACGAAATTTCGCGGTATGACGCCGCGTGCTTGGAAAGATCGTCGTAAATCACCAGAGCATGTTTGCCGGTGTCGCGGAAATATTCTCCGATGGCGCATGCCGCGTAGGGGGCCAGATACAGCATGGGAGCGGGTTCGGAAGCCGACGCCGCCACCACAATGGTGTAATCCATCGCGCCGAAATCCTGCAGCTTCTGCACCACCTGCGCGATGGACGACCGCTTCTGGCCGATGGCGCAATAAATACAGATCAGGTTGTTGCCTTTGCTGTTGACGATGGTGTCCAGGGCCACCGCGGTCTTGCCCGTCTGACGGTCGCCAATGATCAGCTCGCGCTGTCCGCGGCCGATGGGGATCATGGAGTCAATGGCTTTGATTCCGGTGGCCATGGGCTCGCGCACCGGCTGGCGGTCAATCACGCCCGGCGCAATGCGCTCCACGGGAATGTACTTGCTGGCGGTGATGGG
>JBGPLR010000052.1:0-11629 GCA_041486545.1 Terriglobia bacterium | reverse complement strand
TGGCTATCCTAAGACCCTGGCTGGACTGGCCGCGTGCTACACCGCCGGCCTGCCGTTCTTCCGGCCGGGACTGGCATCTGATCTCATGTTCTCGGCGATCTTCTTCGGATTGCCGGCTCTGGTGGCCTACGCCACCCGCTCGGCCGCGAGCGAACGCGCCCAGGTCTGAACGCCGTTCACAGTTTCTCCTGCCCCACTCGCTGGGGCCGGTGAGGCGCGCCACAATGTTAAAAAATTTATTAGGTTTTTTAACCGCAGCCCCCTTCTCCGCGTGTCTCAGGGACGGCTCTAATCCCCACCGCACAGCTTACAACTTGTTTATTATCTTATAGTTAAATCACGCTGCTCTATCCGCCGCCCAGCCGCCGCCAAATGATTCATTGGGGCTTAAGTCCCATCCGAAGTACCATGCTCCTAACGATTTAAGCTTTGCAGGTTTGACGGATTATGGAAAACAAAATTGATCTAAACACAACTCCACTCATTGTGGTGTGGGAGACCACCCCGCCACACGCGAGCGATCGCCCCGAGAGCCCGGTGGCGTCCTCAGAACTAACTGACCCCGAGGCAGAACAGCTTATCCGCGAAATCGCGGAACTCGGTCCACGCGTTTTTGTATTTGCCGGAGACCCGCTCAAGCGGCCGGGTATCCTCAGCTTTGTTCGCTACGCGGTTTCGTGCCGCTTGCAACCGAACATGCTGATCACCGCCAGCCCGTCGCTGACCAGCAAAAGCATTGCTGCCCTCAAGTCTGCGGGACTATCGCGGCTGGGGTTGACTCTGGATGGCTCTACGCCTGAGCTTCACGACAGCCGGTGCGGGATAGAAGGCTCGTTTGCTAGCACCCTCCAAGCCATCCAATGGGCCACGGATTGTCACATCCCGGTGCAGATCCAGACCACGGCGACCCGACAGAATTGGAATGACCTTGAAGGCATCGCTGCCATCCTGAAGAAGTTCCGGCTGATCGCTTGGAGCGTCTCGTTCCCCGTGCTCATGCCAGGCGAACAGGAGCAAGTGGAAGATGGACCTTCGCCCGAGGAATTTGAAGAGATTTTTGCCCGGCTCTACGCCCTGGCCCAGCAAGTGCCTTTCAAGATCAAGACGGTTGAAGCCCAGCACTACCGCCGGTTTGTGTTGCAGGAGCGGACCAAGGCCCGCAAGGTAAGCATGGAACACGCCGACAATATTTTCCGGGAAGAAGGCGTCCCCGGCGTGCTGCCCGTCAATGAAACCAGATGCTCGGTGTTCATCACGAGTTCAGGGGAGGTTTTCGCCAGCAGTTGCATGCCGGTTTCCGCGGGCAACGTGCGTCACCAGAAGCTGGCGGAGATTTACCGGAACTCGCTGCTCTTCAAGTCTCTGCGCGATCCTTCCTTGCTCACCGGCAAGTGCGGCCGCTGCGAGTTCAAGGAAATCTGCGGCGGCTCGCGCGCACGTTCCTGGGCGGCGGCTGGCGATATGTTTGGTGAAGACGCCTGCTGCGCCTACTTGCCCGGACAAACCGCTCGGACCCGCGCTACCGCCCAAGCGGAACCCGATGTCGCCGGCGAACCGACGGTCTCAGTGTAATCTTCCGGATGAGCTTCAGGCCGGGACCATATGCAACGCGGTCCCGGCTTAGGTCCGGGTTTCTTCCGAGTGCTTGATTTCTTCAGCTACTTCTTTTACCGGTTGCCGCAGCAGGCGAAACAGCAGGTAAACCAGCCCGGCCACGATAACAACCGCCACAACCGCCAGCCACAGGTGGTTCTTGATCAGGTTCTTCACCTGGCCCACGATCTGCGGACCAAAGAACACCGTCAGCACGGACAGCACGCCAAAGCGCACCAGGCGACCGGCAATAATGGCCGCGAGAAAATTCACCACTTTCATCTCAAACACGCCGGCGGAGAGCACAAACAGCTTGAAAGGCGTAGGCGGAGGCAGGGTAGCCGGAATCATCAAGGCCAGGAATTCCTGGCGTTCAAAGCGGTCGCGTATGCGCTGCAGGCGGCCGGCATCCATGCGCTTGAGCAGGATAAGTTCTCCGCCGGCCCGGCCGATGCCGTAGGGAATCAGGCTGCCCAGGGCCGATCCTACCGCTCCGGCGATGCAATATAGCCACGCCCGGTGGGGGTTGGCATAGACGTAGCCCGCCACCAGGGGGTCCATGGGGACGCCAAAGAGCGAGGCGTCAATCCCTGCCAGCAGAAAAACGCCCCACGCTCCCAGCGCTTTCAGGGCGGTAAGCCAGCTAAGATATTTGATGAGGAACCCGCGCATGGAAGGTTGCATCTATTGTATGCGAGCCCAGGCCAGGGAAAGAAGTTCTGGGGCTGGCCCGGCCCCCGGCTTGCGCCTTTGGGCGGACATGGTAGAGTTGGGTGCGGCCCTTTACACAACATTTTTCCAGCAATTACACTAAGCGGTTTACCGTTGTGAGGAGATTCCATGCCGTCGGTTGAGGACCGGGTGACCCAGATTATCGTGGACCAGCTTGGGGTGGATCCCGAGGAGGTCAAACCCAAGGCTTCTTTTGCCGATGACCTGGGCGCCGACTCCCTGGACCGCGTGGAACTGATCATGGCCTTTGAAGAAAGTTTTGGGATGGAAATCCCGGACAGCGACGCGGAAAAGATCGTCACCGTCCAGGACGCGGTTGCTTACATTCAACGGAATGCGAAGTCAGTAAAACAGTGATCCCTTGCCGTCCGGGACGCACAGCAGCAGAAATCACGCAGCAATAAATCACGCAGAAAGAAATCACAAGGAGACGCGATTCTATGGCATCAGCAGTCGAAGAGAAGGTAAAGCAGATTATCGTGGAGCAGCTCGGAGTGGATGAGGGCGAAGTCACCCAGAACGCCTCATTCGTGGATGACCTCGGCGCCGACTCGCTGGATACCGTGGAGCTGGTCATGGCCTTCGAGGAAGCCTTTGATATTGAGATCCCGGACGAAGACGCGGAAAAGATCCGCACCGTCAAAGACGCCATCGAGTACATTGACAAGCACGCGAAAGGCGGGAAGTAGCGTTGGCCAGGCGAGTCGTCGTAACAGGGTTGGGCATGATTTGTGGCGTGGGCAACACCAGCCCTGAGGTATGGAAGAACATCCTTGCCGGCAAGAGTGGAGTCAGTAGAATCACCCACTTTGACCCCAGTCCCTTTGCCTGCCAGATTGCCGCTGAAGTGAAGAACTTTGATCCCCTGAACTTCATTGAAAAAAAGGAAGTCAAGAAGATGGGCCGCTTCATCCACTTGGCGCTGGCCGCCACCGATGAAGCCATGAAGATGTCAGGGCTTCAGGTGACTCCGGAGATCGCCAGCCGCGTGGGCGTGCATATCGGCTCCGGCGTAGGCGGCTTTGATGTGATTGAACGCGAGCACGAAGCTCTGCTTGCCGGGGGCCCGCGTAAGATCTCGCCTTTTTTTATTCCTGCCGCCATCGTCAACCTCGCGGCCGGGCACGTCAGCATCCGCTATGGGGCCAAGGGGCCCA
Source organism: Terriglobia bacterium (assembly GCA_041486545.1). Lineage (GTDB taxonomy): Bacteria > Acidobacteriota > Terriglobia > Terriglobales > Acidobacteriaceae > Angelobacter. The sequence goes on along the minus strand of JBGPLR010000052.1, from coordinate 8,147 downwards.
ATGAAGCCACCGCCACCGCATGTACCACCAGCGCCCACGCCATCGGCGACGCGTATGAGATCATCCAGCGCTCCGATGCTGAGGCCATGATCGCCGGCGGCACTGAGGCGGCCATCACCCGCATGGGCGTAGGAGGCTTTGCGGCCATGCGTGCTCTATCCACGCGCAATGATGAGCCGGAAAAGGCCAGCCGTCCCTGGGACGCCGGGCGTGACGGCTTCGTGATCGGCGAAGGCGCCGGCATCGTCATCCTGGAAGAACTGGAATTTGCCCGCAAGCGCGGCGCGCCCATCCTCTCTGAGATCATCGGTTACGGCATGAGCGCGGACGCATTTCACATTACCCAGCCGGCGGAGGATGGAGAAGGCGGCTACCGGGTGATGATGAACGCCATTCAGGACGCCAAGATCACGCCTGCCGACGTCGGCTACGTGAACGCCCACGGCACTTCCACACCGATTGGCGACGCGTTGGAAACCTTGGCCATCAAGCGCACCTTCGGAGAGGGCACCAAGATCGCCGTGAGTTCCACCAAGTCCATGACCGGACACCTGCTGGGCGGCGCCGGCGGTCTGGAAGCAGGCATTACCATTCTGGCTTTGCGCGACCAGATTCTTCCTCCCACCATCAACCAGGAGACTCCTGATCCCAAATGCGACCTGGATTACGTTCCTAACACCGCGCGCAAAGCGTCTTTTGATGTCGCGCTGTCGAATTCTTTCGGCTTTGGCGGTACCAACGGATCGTTGATCTTCCGCAGATGGACGGAGTGATTTCCACGGCCTGAATGCGTATTTCAGTTTGCCGAAAAGTAATGTGAAAAAGGATCCAGCGCCATTCGGCGCGTCAGTCAGCGTCGCTCCACGGGAAGAATCCTTTTTGTTCCGATTTTGTTCCGACTCCTTGCCCTTTCGAGCGTTGGCCTTGTTGAGCGATACGCGGATCATGGGAGCACGAATCGACCCAGCGCCGCAGGCGCGAAATAAGGGTAGCCCAGGCCGCAAGGCCTGGGTAGCCGTGTGAAATGATGTTGAGCCCCGCAGGGGCGACACTTAAGCAGTTCTCAAGGTGACAATAATTTCATCACTGTCATAACGTAGAGCGGGAAACATGCGAACACTCAAAACCTATATGTATGAGGTCATCGCAGCCCTCGCACTGCTGGGACTTCTTTATATCTACTTGGCGGATCAGGGGACGGATCAGGGGTTCTTGACACGTGCGGAGGTCATGGTAGTGGCGTTGTATGTGTTGATCGCCGTGGCCACTGAAGCCCTCATCGTATCGAGTCTTCGGCCAGAGATGTCGAGAGTATTTGTTTTGAACGTCTTGATTGCGGCTATCGTTTCTGTTTCCGGGTGGATGAGCAATGCGTCTTTGCGAGTCGTTGGATGCATCGCCATAGGTACCTTGATTCTGAGGTTATCAGTTGCGGGCGTTTCCCTGCGGGCTCCAATAGTTTTGGTTCGCCGCCTTACGGCAGGACTTGCGGGGAGTGTCTTTCTGTTAGAAACACTCTCTGCGATATACAGCACAGGTGAGCAAATTTACTACGACTATTACTTCTATCCGAAGGACAAAGAGGGCTTCATCATGCCCACCCGCTGGCGGGACTTCGTAGAACAAGCAGTGTTCTTTGTTATTGCGGCTCTCGTACTGTATCTCTCGTACCGGCTTCTGAAATACGCTTTCCGCAGCAAACCTGCCGTGACCGCTTGATTCAGTTCAGTAAGCCCATCCGTCGGCGTCTCTTGACGTATAGGAAAATCAAAATCTTATGTTCATTTACCATATGTGGGTGCCCACGCCAGCGTCATTAACGCGTTTCCGTCCTGCGATATTCTCCCGCGCTTTCCTCGCCCTCTTAATCCTGCTGCCCCTCTCCGCCCACGCCCAAACCCACCCCGCCTGGAAGGTCACCCTGGAGCCTGTCCGTCCCGTCAACGGCTCACCGGTCATGTTTCGCGTGACGCCACCCGCGGCCCTGACGTCGCTGCAAGCCACTTGGATTGGACACAAGCTCCGGTTCCGCTTCAGCAAGAAATGCAGCTGCTGGTACGCCCTGGGTGGCGTTGAGCTGGCCACCAAGCCCGGCAAGTACCCGCTCCAACTGGAAGGCGACAGCGCCACCCCCCGCAGCATGGCGTTCAGCCATGACGTGCTGGTCAGGGCCGCTCACTACCCTTCCACGGCTTTGAGTGTGGCTCCAGCTTTTATTGAGCCTCCTAAGGAAACCCAGCCGCGCCTGGAGGAAGAAGCGGCGTTCAAGAAACGCGTCTTCGCTGAGACCGCGCCAGAGTCGCTTTGGTCCGGCAGCTTTGTTGCTCCCACACAAACCGACGCTACCGGAGTGTTTGGCGCGGGCCGCATTTTCAATGGCAAGGTGCGCAACCAGCATCACGGGCTCGATTTCCACGCCAGCACCGGCACTCCCGTCCATGCCACCAACAGCGGTAAGGTGATAATCGCCCGTGCTCTCTACTTCGAAGGCAACTGCGTGGCCCTGGACCACGGCGACGGATTGATCACCTTTTACATGCACCTCTCGGAATTCAAAGTCAAAGAGGGCGACGCAGTGGAGAAAGGCCAGCTTCTGGGACTGAGCGGAGGCACTGGCCGCGCTACCGCGCCGCATCTTCATTTTGGCGTGCGCTGGCAGGGCGCCTATCTTGATCCCGCGACTCTGCTCAAGCTGCGCGCTCCGTAAGAAACACTCCCAACAAGAAAGCGTGGCTGGTTAGGCCACGCTTTGCTTGAGGAGGCACAGGGCAGGGCGAGCTAGATCAACGTATCAACATATTTTTTGATTTCCAGCTTGATTTCCTGCTTCATGAGTTTTTCCGTCCGGCGAAGTTCGTTCCGCGCGTCGCGGAAAGCGCGGCGTATTTCCGGCTGCGGGCTTCTTACGGCGGCCATCGCGCTGCGCAGCTGCGCGCGCAGCTCTCTGCGGGGAAAGATCAAGTTGTGGGTCTCGGATGGCTCATCCGGATCGTCCACCGAATCCTCAAGGATGCTGTCCATGTTGCCTTCCAGCAGCTCCATATCGTCGAAATCCAGGTAGAGTTCGGAGGAATCCTTGGCGCCGCGGGCTGGCACTTCGACGGTGATCGTCTGCTCGTGCTTGTCGCGGACGATGCCCAGATTGATCTTGCCGCCTTCACGATGGCTGCGCAGTATGCGCGACAGGTCGGAGCGTTCCGTCAGCTTTTCGTTTTCCGCTTTCACGATCACGTCACCGGCTTTGATCCCCGCTTTTTCCGCCGCGCTTCCTTTCTCCACGCTGCGCACCAGGATGCCTTCGCCGTTCTTCACCCCAAAGTATTCACCCAGTTGCCGGGTCAGGCCTTCCGTCTGGATGCCCAGGAACCGCGAATAGCTTTGCATCACGATCACGTTGGGGACGCCGAACGCATTGGGCATCTCCGGTATCCGCGGCACGTCCGGCCAGCGCGGATGACTCTCCGCTACAACTTTGCTGCGATCGGCCAGTTGGGCGCTGATCTTCATCGCGTTGCCGTCGCGGCTGATGTTCAACACTACAGTGCGTCCTGGCGGCGTTTCCTTGATCATACGGCGAAGCTGTTCTTCGCTCTCCACGCGCGCGCCGTTGAAATCCAGTATCACGTCATGCTCTTTCAAGCCGGCTTTCCCCGCGGGCGCGTCCTGGTCCACCATGGTGACCTCTACGCCGCGCTCTTCCTTGAGCTTCAGCGGCCCCACGCGGTCCGCCGTGATGTCCCGGATGTCCACGCCCAGGTACGAACGGCCTTGCGCGGTGGCGCCCAGCAGGGCCTCCAGGTTTTTGCTTTGCATTTCCGGCTGTTCTTCCGGGCCGGCGGACGCGGCCGGCAGGGCCAGCCCCGCCAGCAGGAGCGTTGTTGCTAATGTTTTGATCATTGGAGCGTTCCCCCAATCCAGGAATTATCGGGACGTCTTAAGGACGTTCCGGAAGTTATTCGTTCTTTGCCATGCGTCTGAGCTCAATATTTCCCGTGGTGGTATGGACGTGCAGCAGGGGTCCGCCGCCGTTCAAATTGCCTTTGGCGAACATGGCGCGCGGGCCGAACCGCTCTTTGGGTTTATCAATCTTGAGCTCAGAAAACTCGCTGGTGATGCCGGATCCGCGTGCCGTGTCCACGGTGGCTACAATGGTCACGCCCAGGCCATCCGGCACGTAGACAATTATGTCGCCCATCTTGGTTTCCAGACGGGAATCGCTGAACACTTTCACGCCCGGCGCCAGCGTGGCCACAATCGGTCCGCTGCCGGTCTCAGCCCGCAAACCCCCGCGGATCACGCCCACTCTGATCTTGCCTCCGCTGGTTTCGATCTGCGCGGGGCCGCCCGATTCAGTGACTTCAACGGCGCCGCCGCCGGTTTCGGCCTTGATGCCGCCATCACATTTGGTCACGCTGATCGAGCCTGCCCCGGTGCTCAGGGTCATGACCTTGGCTGCGCCGATGTTCAGGTTGCCGCCACCCGAACTGGCGCGCACTTTTCCGCCCGCTGAGGCAACGCGAATATTCCCGGCCATGGTGTTTGCGTCCACATCACGGCCGACCCGGCCAATATCAATGCCGCCGCCGGCGCTGGAAACTGAAACACCGCCGCCAATTTGGTCCAGCTGGATGTTGCCCCCGCCGGTGCTGGCGACTACCTTGCCGTTAATCCCGTTGGCGGAAACCGCTCCGCCCTGCGTTTCCAGTTTTACCACCGCGGTTTGCAGCGGCACGTGGACTTCAAAATCAATGTAACCCTGCCGCGTGCCTTCGCAGTCCGCGCGCAGGATAGCGCCTTCCGGAGAATTGAACGTGCTGAACTTCAGGCGCTTGAATTCGGCGCGCGCTGCGGCTTCCGTACCGGCATACACGTGTTCGCGAATCACGTAGGTGATGCTCAGCTGATTTCCGCCCTGCACCCTAATGGCTCCGGCCGTGGACCGCACGCGTACGATCTTGTTGGCCGGCAGAGTGCCTTTGATTTCCTGGATCCACTCATTGCCGGAGCGATGGATGCCCTGGTTCTGCGCCCCTGCAGCCATGCTGGCCGCGAGAAAAAGGACCGCGAGTTGTAAGTACTTCGTCATTATTTCTTTCTGCTTGGGTCGTATCAGGGCACGAGCTTTAGTCGTGCCGTCAAAGTCGCAAACATAATGGGGCTTTTAGCCCCTGAAAAACCTAGTCCAGATTCGGCGTGCTGGCGATATACCGCTGCGCCTGGCCGCGGATGGAGGCATTCTGGTCATTCAGCAGCCCGTGCAACACATCGCGAACGCTGCTGTCTGCCTTCACCGGGTCCAGCAGGCTGATCGCCTCCTGTCGGACGCCGGGATTCGAGTCATACCGCAACGCTTCCAGTACGGCATCGCGCACGCGGCGGTCGTCGCGCACGTAGCTCTTGAGCGCGTCCAGGGCGGCCAGTCGTACGCCGGGATTGTCGTCATAGTGCAGCCTGGAGATCAGCGTATCGCGGACTTCATCATCTTGCGTGCGGCTTTTCAGAATTCCCATGGCCGCCAGCCGTACGTCAATGTTGTTGCTGTTTTGCGCCGCCATCAACAGGGACTGCATTCGAGGATCGTCCGCCGTTCCTTCATACGTTTGCGGATGCACCGTGTCATATTTCACTTGAACTCGGTTGGAATTGGGTTGCTGCACGATGGATTCAAAGCCGGCGATGTTGGATTCCTGGGGCTGGATCGAAGTGCCCGTTCCGATGGAAGCTTCGGGGTGGTTGGCTATGCGCCATGTGGTAAGCACCCCGCTGGTAAAACCGATCATCAGCAAGGCCACGGTCAGCGCCGGAGCCAGTTTGAGCTGGTGCATCCAGCCGGCCACGTCAAAGACGAACATGCCCCAGCCGCCGCGCGCCTGTTCGGCGTATTCCAGTTCTTCCTGCAGCTTCATCCGGCTGGCGGCCAGCAGGTTGGGAGAGACCTCCTGGACGGGAAGCGCCGCCATGCCTTTCTTGAACTCCAGTGCCTGCTCCAGCTCCTGCCGGCAGCCTAGACATTGGTGGACGTGGTGCTCGAATTCGTATTTCGCGTCGTCCCCCAGTTCGTCATACATGTAGAGAACAACGTTTTCTTTTACCCATTCGCAGTTCATAAAAGCTTCCCGTATTTAGTATTTGGTACTTAGTATTTAGTAGTTAGCATTTAGCGTCATTCTGCAACGGTCCCCAAGTTATTCCAAACCGCTTGCACCTTCCAAACAAGAGCCAAATACTAATTACTAACTACTAATTACCGATTACTTCCTCATCGGCGCCAGGACGCCGCGCAGCTTCTGCGTTGCTCGGAAGAGCGTGTTCTTGGCGGTTTCTTCCGTGGTGTTGAGCATCTCGCCGATGGTCCGCAGGCGCAGCCCCTGGTAATGTTTCAACTCAAAAACCATGCGTTCCCGCGGCGTCAGCCGGGTGAGGGCCGCGGCGATTTTCGCGCCCAGTTCGCGTCGCATCAGGTCGCGTTCCGGGTTCGCGCCGGCGCGATCGTCGGACACGCGGTCCAGCAAATCCATTTCCTGGCCGCTGGAATCGGTGACTACCGCGGAATCTTCTTTGCGCGTTTGCCGCTTGCGCAGATGGTCCAAACAGAGGTTGGTGACGATGCGGTAAATCCAGGTGTAGAAAGAACATTCAAACCGAAAATTGCCGATGTGGCGGTAGGCTTTGAGGAACGCTTCCTGGTAAATGTCCCGCGCGTCGGCTTCCGAACCGGTCAGGTGCAGGGCCAGGCGCAGCACGGCCTGATCGTACTGGCGGACCAGTGCTTCGAAAGCGGCGCAGTCGCCCCGCTGGGCGGAACGAATCAGCTCGCTGTCGTGAACGCGGCTTAGGGGTTGACTCACCATTGCTCCGGAGGAATGTGAGCTCCGTTTACCGTTCGCGCCAACCGCTCCTTTCCACAGTGCAGTTTCGGCCGGCATCTGTTTTAGTGTCCCTGTAATCCTCTCTGCTTGCAATTACTTGGACGCGCCAGAATGCGATACGTAAGCTGAGGTTATCCCATTTTCGGACACTTTCATGAAAGGGCGGGATGCTTGCCCTTGCTGCGGTGCAGTGCGCTATTCCATGGTACGCCCAGCCCGGTCTGCAAGCTCTTCCCTTCAGTCCCCTTCTTCCTGTTCGGCCTCAAAATTCACCCGGCCCATCACGCTCGCGGCAATCTGTAGCCCGTAGAAGTACATTCCGGCGAATTTCAGGTCGATTTGGCCTTTCATCATGGCCTGCAGACCCTTCATCAGCCCCACTACAATCGAGTTTGGGTCCTCTAGCAGCGGCACGTCCATCTTTTGTGTGCGGACTTCCATCAGCCGCTTGTGGGCGTAACAATACTTGCTGCCGTTCATGCGGGGCGACCCGCAGTAAGCGCCGTTGGGCCGGCGATGTTTGCATCGCGCCGCCAGTCTGCCCGTTCCAGGTTCCGCCGGTCAGACTCCTCGCACTCCCGCTTCACCTTGATCGACCGCCGGATCATTTCTTCAAAAAGCTGGTGTTCGTCAAAGTCTCTGTCCTCTCCGTTTCCCGGACGCCAATCTCGCATACGCTGCGCAAGATAGTCTTTGTACGCCTGGAACGCCCGCGCAAATTCTTTGCATAAGCGGCCCTCTTCCGTGGCTAACCATTTCGCTTCATGCTCTTCCCGATACTCCCGCTTGCGCTGCTCCAGCGGCTTGGCTGCCTCCGCTTGCTCTCTCTCCTTTGCGATCTGCAATAGCCGGTCTATATGGTCCATCTCTCACCTCTTGCTAAAAGAATGCACAAAAGCCAACATCTCCCGATTTAACTCCTCGTGTTCCTTCCTGTCCTTTGTGGTTTCTGGTCTTCCTGCTTTTCAATCATCAATTTTGGCAATCCCGGCGATTTTGGCAATCCCTTCCCCCCTCCCTCGAATCCCCATTTCCAAAAGACTTACAGGTTTCCTCCCCACTGATCCCCAACCGCCGGGATTGCAAACAATGGACTTGCTCCCGTTATCCCCATTTGATCCCCGTTTTGAGGTGAACCTGAGGTGAACCCCTCGGGTGAGACAGTTTAGGAGTGACACAGGTGTGATTTTTATGGGTGAACCCCAGTGGTGAGACAGTCGAGTAGGTCATAGGATCTTCTCGACTTTCTCCAGCCGGGGGTTGGGGTCTGGGGAAGGG
>JBGPLR010000051.1:0-11678 GCA_041486545.1 Terriglobia bacterium | reverse complement strand
GGGCCGTTGGCGCCTTCGCAAATGATCTTGGCTTTGATAGCGGCGGCGTTCTGGCTGGTAATCACATTCTCGGTGGCCGCGGGAATCAGGATCTCGCACTCGGTAACCAGCAGTTCTTTGGGATCGGCGGCGTCAGCGCCGGGGAACCCAACGATGCCGTGTTTGTTGTTGCGGTCGCGGAACTCCAACAGGTCGTCAATGTTGATGCCCTTGGAGTTGAACAGCCCGCCGTTGTACTCGGCAATCCCGATGATCTTGTAGCCGGCGTCCGACATCAGCTTGGCGGCGTTTGACCCCACGTTGCCGAAGCCTTGCACGATGACTCGAGTCCTTTCGCGGTCCATGCCGAACTTGCGCAGGGCTTCGTCACAGTTGATCATCACCCCGCGGCCGGTGGCTTCGCGGCGTCCGCGTGATCCGCCAATGTTGATGGGCTTGCCCGTCACCACGGCGGTCACCGTCTGGCGCATGTGCATGGAGTAGGTGTCCATCATCCAGGCCATGGTCTGTTCGTTGGTGTTCATGTCCGGAGCGGGCACGTCTTTTTCCGGTCCCAGAAATTCAATCAGCTCAGCAGTGTAGCGGCGCGTGAGTTTTTCCAGTTCGCCCAGCGTAAGCTTCTTGGGATCAACAATGATCCCGCCTTTGGCGCCCCCGAAAGGAATATTGACCACCGCGCACTTCCAGGTCATCCAGCTGGCCAGGGCGCGGATTTCGTCCAGGTTCACGTCGGGCGAATAACGCACGCCGCCTTTCGCCGGGCCGCGGGCGATGGAATGCTGCACGCGGAAGCCGGTAAACACTTCCAGGCGGCCGTCATCCATGGCGACGGGGATATGAACAATGATTTCGCGGGTGGGATAACGTAGGATTTTCCAGAGGCCTTCATCCAGATTCAGCTTTTGCGCAGCAAAGTCAAAGCGGGCTGCCTGGGCCTCCCAGGGATTCAGCTCCTGCTCCAAAGATACGGTTTTCATTTGAACTCCAGGGAATTAGGGCAAACGGGGGTAGTGGGTCAGTTTCAACTGGTCCACTACCAGTATCAGCGTCTAGCGATTCGCTTGCGAATTGCGGGCCTTTAGGCAGACGTTCATCGCGCTAGCGATGAACACGCGCTCGCTTAAGCTGCCAGACAAAAAACTGGGTAAAGGACCGAACTGGCCCACTACCCAAACGGATAGAGTATAGATATGTCATCAATCAGCAAGCAAGCAGGGGAACCGGGACATATACTCGGCATCGGGGCGCGCCGGACGCCGCGCTCTCGGCAGCCTATCAGCTCTTCCAGAAGACATTATATCCTCTGCGGACGAGCGAAGGACTCTTAGCCCATGACCATGACGCAAAGCCAGAAAGCAGCCCGGCTGCTGGAGTTACATCACGCGGAGAATCCCGTGGTCCTGATCAACGCCTGGGACGCGGCCAGCGCGCGCGTCGTAGAGCACGCCGGGTTTCCCGCCATCGCAACTACCAGTTCCGGCGTGGCCAACGCATTGGGCTACGCCGATGGGCAGCATGTACCGTGGGCGGAGATGCTGGAGGCCATTCGACGAATCGCCGACGTCGTGCAGGTCCCGGTGACCGCCGACATTGAAGCCGGCTTTTCAGGTGACCTGCAGCAGTTGGAGGCAGTCATTGAACAAGTGATTGAAGCAGGCGCCGTCGGCGTCAATCTGGAAGATTCCGTGCCCGCGCATGCCGGCCACAGCGTTCTATACGACATCCCCGATCAGATTGCGCGCATTCAGGCCGTCCGCCGCGTGGGCGAGAAGCTGAAAATCCATCTGCTGATCAACGCTCGTACCGACGCTTACTGGCGCCAGGGCGTCTCGCGGGAAGAAGCGCTGCGCGACACGTTGGAGCGCGGCAATGCCTACCTGAAAGCCGGCGCGGACTGCATCTTTGTCCCCGGCCTGCGCGATCCCGGCCACATCAGCACGCTGGTGTCGCAATGGAAGTCGCCCGTGAACATATTGGCCGGCCCCGGAGTGCCATCCATTCCTGAGTTAACCAAGCTGGGCGTAAAGCGCATCAGCTATGGCTCGGGCCCCATGCGTGCGGCGATGGGCCTGCTGCGGCGCATGTGCGACGAAGCAAAGACCACCGGGACGTACGATGCGATGACGCAGGGGGCCATTTCGCATGCGGAGATCAATGAGATGATGAGAAAGTAGCTGGTTACTAACGTCCGCCTTACAGCAGGAAACTCTGCTACAATCCGGCCGCAACGCCAGCCATTAGTTATTTGGAGGGGCCATGCCGCACGACGGCCACCTAAACAGCGCGAAATTGATTGTATTTTGCGCGTCCACAGCAGTTCTGTTTTTGCTTTTGCAGACCGTTCCAAGCCCAAACAACAACGAGGCGGAGCTAATCCAAAAGATCGAAGCCAATGGAGGGAAAATTTACCGGATTCGAGCTGGAACACCCGATCAGGACGGATGGTATGAGGCTGAGTCCACCCATCGGCATTTCAAAGTAAGGCTGCCAGCGCAATTTAATGACTTCATGTTGAAGGAAAAAAATGGACCGTTGTTGAAGTCACCGTTGTTGGAACGTCAACCCCAGATAATACGAAGTGGACTGCAACATTGGTGACCTATAAGGATGCTGCCCTGGCCAAGAAGTATTTTGATGAATATTGGAACCATGTGCCACGAGGAGCTGCCACTCAGAACCTAAACTTTCAGGGCCATCCCGCGAAGGAAACCTGGATTAAGGGCACACTGCGCTCTCTCACGATTAGAAATGTGTGGATAGGCAACGAGCAATATTTGCTGATGGTTGAATATGACGCTCCAAGAAATCTCGAGAAAGACATCGTGAAATTCTTCAACTCGCTTGAGCTTCCCCCACCGTTAAGCGACAAGCGGTGAATACAGTTCCAGGTCTACCGGGAATTCTTTCCGCAGGAGAACCACTTTCAGTACAGGTTCGACTTGAAACAGTTGAGGGTTGATAGGGACCTCTCGCTGCGCTCGAGGCTTCGGAGAAAACCCTACAACACTATCTCCATCCCCTCAGCCGCCGCCCGCACTTTGGGATAGTATTCGCGGGCCTTGGCGACGATGCTGTCAATGCACTGGTCGGTGTGGTCAGGGTCGTGGTGGAAGAGCACCAGTTCCTTGGCGCCGCTTTCCATGACCACGTTTACGGCTTCGCGCCAATGGCTGTGGCCCCAGCCCAGGCGGCGTGCCGCGTATTCTTCCGGTAGGTACTGCGCGTCGTAGATGAGCACGTCCGCGCCTTCGGCCAGCTTGCGCACGCTTTTATCGAACACCGGATGTCCGGGCTCGTTGTCTGTGGCATAGACCAGAACTTTGTCCTTGGTTTCAATGCGGAAGCCGAGGCAGCCTTGCGGATGGTTGAGCCACATGGTCTGCACCGAGCAATCGTCAAAATCCAGCCGGCCTTCTTCAATGTTGAAGAACTGGCGGTGCGCCGCCATCTCATTCATGTTGACCGGGAAATACGGGTCGGACATCTGCTCTTCCAGCGCCCGCTGCAGCCCGCGCGTGCGGTTGGATGAGTGAAAGAAAAACTTGCTGGTGGGGTTGTTGTAGAGCGGGGCGAAGAACGGAATGCCCTGAATGTGGTCCCAGTGAAAGTGGGAGAGGAAGATGTGCGCGCACAGCGGATTGCCGTTGGTTTCCTGCTGCAGCTGTTTGCCCAGGTTGCGGAAGCCGGTGCCACAGTCGAAGACGTAGATGTGCCCGTTGATGCGGACCTCAACGCAGGAGGTGTTGCCTCCGTAGCGCAAATTCTCCAACTGGGGAGTCGGCGTTGAACCGCGAACTCCCCAAAATCTAATCAGCATCCACATTCACCCTTGTGACGCAGCTGTACAACTTGTTGCAGCAATACGCGTATCCGCGCCCTTTCATTTGGCTGGGACGCGGGAAAACTTCTTGGGGGGAGTCTCTTGAAGTTTCAAAAAATTATATTCCAAACCCCGGAACATTTCTGTGGCCAGACGTGTACTTCTCCGCACAAGAAGGACGTGTCCGTTCGGACAGCGGAGGCCATCGAGTAAACTGGCAGTCGAGTAAACTGGCCGTTGGGTAAACTAAGGTTCCCATGCTCTTTCCTGAGTTCAAACAGTTTTCCGCCCTGGCCCGCGACGCCACGCTGGTACCCGTGGCCAAGACCGTAGGCGCGGACCTGCGCACGCCGGTTTCCGCGTTCTTGAGCATTGCCGCTGAAGAGCCGAACGCCTTTTTGCTGGAGTCAGTGGAAGGCGGCGAAAAAGTGGGACGATACACGTTTCTCGGCGTCCGGCCATACATGATTCTGCGCTCGCGCGGGCGCGATATTACCGTGGAACAGCACGGCCGCATCCAGCATAGCCAAGGCAGCATTTTTCAGGTGCTGGACCACATGCTGCGCGAGCACCGGCCGGCCCGCGTCCCCGGACTGCCGCCGTTCACCGCCGGCGCCGTTGGGTTTTTCTCCCATGACGTGGTGCGCCAGCTGGAGCGGCTGCCGTCGCTGGCCAAAGACGACCTCAAAGTGCCCGACTGCGTGCTCATGTTCTTCAACCGCCTGCTGGCCTTTGACCACGTGCGCCATGAGATATACATCATCGCCACCGCCGACGTGCGCCGCGAGTCGCCACGCAAAGCCTATGCGCGCGCGGTGCGCGACATTGAAAAAATTGAACGGCAGCTCGCCGTGCCTCTGCCCGCAAAATACCTGCGCGCGGCGAAGCCGCGAAAAGGCAAAGTCAAGATTGAGCTTTCCACCACCCGGAAAAAGTTCATCGCGACGGTGGAAAAGATCAAAGAGTACATCATGGCCGGCGACGTGTTCCAAGCCGTGCCTTCGCTGCGCCTGGACTTGCAGCCCGGCGTGCCGCCGTTCAGCGTCTACCGCGCCCTGCGCCGCGTGAATCCTTCCCCCTACATGTATTTTCTGCGCATGGCGGGTGAGCGCGCGCATACGGCGGGGGAACGCGCGCATACAAAAGACCGGCGGACGGGCGGCATGCCCACGGGCGGTTTGCGGAGCCAAGATTTGCGGAGCAATGCCATGACCGTGCTGGGCTCGTCGCCGGAGATGCTGGTGCGCGTCACCGGACGCCGCCTGGAGTACCGGCCCATCGCCGGGACACGCAAGCGCGGCAAGGACGAGAGCGAAGACCAGCGCCTGGAGCAGGAACTCCGCAGCGACGAAAAAGAACGCGCCGAGCATGTGATGCTGGTGGACCTGGGCCGCAATGACGTGGGCCGCGTCAGTGACTTTGGCACCGTCAAAGTGCCCAACCTGATGTTTGTGGAGCGCTATTCCCACGTGATGCACCTGGTTTCTTCCGTGGAAGGCTCTTTGCGCAAAGACCTGAGCGCGGTGGACGCCTTTGCCGCCTGCTTCCCCGCGGGCACGCTCACCGGCGCGCCCAAGGTGCGGGCCATGGAGATCATTGAGGAAGTGGAGCCGGTGCGCCGCGGCGTTTACGGCGGATCAGTGCTGTACGCCGATTTTGCCGGCAACTTGGATTCGTGCATCGCCATCCGTACCATGCTGGTGAAAGGCAAGAAGGCTTACGTGCAGGCCGGCGCCGGCATCGTTGCCGATTCCGTCCCGGAAAGCGAATACCAGGAGTGCCTGAACAAAGCCCAGGCGCTGGTACGGGCGGTGGAGCTGGCACGGTCAGGGGAGTGAGAAGGCTTCGCCGCAGATTACGCTGATAGGGCGCAGATGAAAGTAGATCACAGATCAAAGATGGACAGTCCAAAGATGGACAGCCTAAAGATGTAAAGATTGTCATCCTGAGCGAGCCCGAGTCCCGCGACGCCGGGATGAGGGCGAGTCGAAGGACCCCGAGGCGGTTTATCTCACCCATGCTGCCTCAGGGAGTTCTTTCGACGCAGCTTCGTGAGGGTGCCTCGGTGCTGTATTCATGCTAGAAGCATTGTCGGGGTCCTTCGACTCCGCGCCAGTCAGCGCGGTGTGAGTTAGGTATCTCGCGGCGCTTCGCTCAGGATGACAGAACAAGTAGTGTATGGTTGAATTCGCATGAAATTTCTTCTCGCTACTATGCTTATGCTGGCCGCCGCCGAATCCCAATGGGAAAAAATCGCCGTCCCCACGCAAGCCAGCTTGCGCGGCCTGAGCGTGGTCAGCGAGAAAGTTGTTTGGGCCAGCGGGACGGAAGGCACCATTATTCGCACGGTGGACGGCGGCAAGAGCTGGTCGGTGATGACCGTGGCCGGCGCGGAGAAACTCGACTTTCGCGGCATACGCGCCTTCGACCACCAGAACGCCGTCATCATCAGCTCCGGCCCGGCAGAAAAAGGCCAGGCGAGGATCTACCGCACCACCGATGGCGGCAAGAACTGGCAGCAGGTCTTTGAAGAAAAGCGTGCGGGCATTTTCTTTGACGCCGTCGCCTTCTGGGACCTCAAGCATGGCATCGTGCTGAGTGACCCGGTGGAAGGGAAGTTCGCGCTGTTCACCACCGACGATGGCGGCGTGACCTGGAAGCAGCTTCCACCCGCCGCTTTGCCCGCCGCTCTTCCTAACGAAGGCGCCTTCGCCGCCAGCAATTCCTGCCTGACAGTCCAAGGCGCAAGCAACGTGTGGTTCGCCACCGGCGGAGCCAAGGTCGCGCGCGTCTTCCGTTCGGCAGATCGCGGCAAGACCTGGCAAGTCGCCGAGACGCCCATGCATCCAGCGAATGCTTCGTCGGGGATTTTCTCCTTGGCGTTTGCGGATGCCAACAATGGAATCGCCGTGGGCGGGGACTATCAAAAGCCGGAAGGGTCCGATTTGCCGAATGTGTTGCGGACTATCGATGGGGGGAAGACGTGGATGTTAGGAGAATCGAGCAATCCGTCGAGATTGTATCTCTCGTCTGCTGCACCAATTTCTACACCGGGAAGTTCGGGTTTTGTAGCCGTAGGCACCACCGGGGCGTTCGTGGTAACGAAGTCGCGCAGCAGGACAAGCGACGTCAAGCTAAACGCGGTTGCAACTGCTGGCGGCGACTACATCGCTGAGACGTTCTGGGCTGTGGGACCCGAAGGGATGGTGCTGAGGAGTTATGGAGATCCCTCACTCCACTCGGGCCGTTGACCATTCGCTCCCTAGGAACATTCCCACAGCCTGGATCCCCAGGACGAAAGCCAGGAACCCGGGCCCCGCAACGTTGAATCCCCCTGGGAAGACGGCTACCATATCACTGCGGAGGACAACTATGGCCCTCGATTGGTCTCAGTGTGCGGATGTGGAAAGTATTCCCGGTAAGGTAGGCGGTGCATGGGTTTTCCGGGGCACACGCCTGCCGGTAGCCACCATCTTTGAAAACCTCGAGGACGGAATGACTATTGACGAACTGATGGAACAATTCGACGTCACCCGAGAACAGATCAATGCTGTGCTAGAGTTTGCGGCCCGCAGCCTCGATACTCCTGTCCGCCCCTGATGCTGATTCTCTTTGATCACGGATATTCTTTATTTTTTTGCTTCAGATGCTTTCGAGCTCCGCAAATAAGCCATCAATAGTCGATTCGCAGAAGACTTTGGTATTCCATTCCTTATCAATTCCCAATTCTAAGATGCGGTTTGCCATTTTGCGATCAGTCAGGACAAAATGCGCTAATGGAATAGCCAATGAGAGATGCTTAACATCCATCGAATCCCCATGCTCGATCGGTCTGCTGTCGGTGACCAGTTTTGCGTCGAGCTGAGACCTGATCTTTACAACCGGAAGCTCATAAAAATAGTCCGAAACAAAGAAGTTGCACAGTCCATCCCAGTCGGACAATTTACCCGTCAGCCTATGCCACTTGCGGAAGTAGTCCTCGTACCCTTGAGCTGCCCAATACTCCCAAGGCTGGATATTGCCGGTGGGTAGCCTGTCTCGAAACGATCTAGTGAAATCGACCATCGAGTTCACAAATGACCGCTGTTCGAGCGCAAGCTGCTCAACGTAGGTTCTGTTCCTTGCGATGTTCGCGGTTCTCAACTGCTCCGAATGTTTGTAGGTTTCCTTTCTCGTATCGTCGCTCATTTCAAGCAACGTAGGTGGAAGGCCGTGAACCGAGACAAAGATGTTCTGTTGGCTGACTCTGTGAAGCTTTTGGACTGGGTCGCTGCGAAAGTAAATCTCTGATGGCAATCGGAACTCGCCGGCCGCCCTTACGTGAGCACCCATGGCAATGAAAATCTGAGAATCGTGTACGGCCTTGTGGGGTAAAGTCCGAATACCACGAGAAAGGGCTGCAAATTCTCTTGATACGTTCTCATCTAGACGTTCACCCCAATACTCCCACTCCTGTTCAGCTTCCGGACACAAAAGCTTGCAAGATCGCCCGAGATTCACTACCAACTCTTTGAGCTTGACCATGCGGCTCTTTTCAATCGCTTGGACGGCCTCACCTTTTTGCACCTTGGCCAGTTTTATGCCAACAGCTGTATCGACCCATATGGTAGGCAAGAGAGGCTTTTCTGTGATGATCTTAGGCATTCCTGGTTCCTGTTCCCCAGTTGAGTTCTTGGTCGTCCGTAACCGCGGGGAGGAGAAGGATTGAAGGCCCTCAAATCCTCTCGAATCTGAGGGCCACAAGTGATGCTGGACCTATAAGCCGAATTTTGTAACGGCGTTGCCGCCGCTGACGGTCATTCCTCTAGGCCGTTCATCGCTGAACGGCTCAAGCGACCTACCCGGAAGTTTGGGGCCTCGAGCCGAGACCCATTCTGGGTATTGCTACCCGGAATTCCTTCCCTATTTGGTCTTGCTCCGTGTGGGGTTTGCCATGCCCCGGACATTACTGCCCGGGCGGTGCGCTCTTACCGCACCTTTTCACCCTTACCTTGGACTTGCGTCCACGGCGGTATATTCTCTGTGGCACTTTCCGTCTACCAGCCTTGAAGCTGGCGTCCCGGACGTTATCCGGCACACTGCTCTGCGGAGTTCGGACTTTCCTCTCTCCCCCTGCGCAGCCAGGGAAAACCCTGCGTTCGCAAAAGGACAGCGACCATCCGGTCCAGCATCAGCTAACTACTATTATAAGATGTAATTCAACGCGGAGGGGTGCCACGATTTCTTCCGCGCCTTGCAGCCAACAACTGTTTCCAGGAGCCAGGCATGTTACGCAGAGCCATTGTCGTCACCTTGTTCGCGATTGTCCCCTTGAGCCTGTTCGGCCTTCTCATGCCGCGCAAGCCCACGCCGGAAGAGCAGAAGGCCATCGCCAATTATGCCCTCCATATGAACAAGGTGCTGAACCAGTTCCGCGGCGCGGAGTGGACCGAGAAAATAGACTTTGAGCTGGCTGACACCATGGTGAATCCCGATTCCAACCGTCCCCTGGACATCACGGAGCTGTTCCAGCGGACTTACGATGCGCGCACCACTTCCCCGCGCTACAAGAAGCTGATTGTCCCTATGGTCCGCAAGATGGAAAAGGAAAAGGACACTGCGGAGAAGCACCTGCAAAAGGCCCTTATTGAGGACTTGCTGCATGTGCGCGTGGAGGTGAACTGCAACGTGCTGGTGTCAACCTTGCATCCGGGTCCGGAAAAGAAAAATGCGGTGAACGTGCGCGGCCCCATCTCCGCCTACAAGGATGAAAACAATCGCTACGGCTCCGGATCGTCTTACGTGCTTCTGTTTGGCAATCCCAAGGCGGCCAAATGGGACCCGGCGTCCCTGTATTTCTTTTACTACTTTGCTCATCCGTCGAACTCTCCTTTTATTGAAAACGTGGAGATCAGGATCTACGGCGCCGATGATCGCATCCAGCAACTGCTGCGCAAGGTTGACTGGACGGAAGTAAACCGGGCCCTGACGCCGTAGCCCGGAAGCGTTGCGGGACGCGGCTTTGAACAGCGGCCTTTGCGGCGAATTTGTGTGTAACCAGCTGTCGCCGGCGGGCATCCAAGAACGTCAGAACCGCGTACGGGACGATGGGCGCGCGCAGCGTCTCCAGTCACCGGAGTAGAATGCACAAAGAAAGTAGATAGACAGCATTGATGTTCCATCTCTTGCCCAGCCTCGTGGCCGCCGTGCTGGCTTTATGCGGCATGGGGTTCTATACGCTTTGCCTGTGGAGCGCGCGCGCGTTTCTGCGCCAGGGCCGCAAGCCGCTGCCGGATTTTACGCCTCCGCTCTCCATCTTGAAGCCGCTGCGCGGCGTTGATCCCCAGATGTACGAAAGCTTCCGCAGCCACTGCGTGCAGGACTATCCCGAATACGAAATCATTTTCGGCGTGAGTGAAGCCGAGGACCCCGCGGTGGAGGCCGTCCAGCGGCTGATGCGGGAGTTTCCGCAATGCCGCGTTCAACTGGTAGTGTGCCCGCAGGTGCTGGGCAACAACCGCAAAACCAGCAACCTGGTGCAAATGCTGGCGCGAGCAAAGTACGGCCACATCATCATTAACGACAGCGACATTTACGTGGAGCCGGACTACCTGCGCCGGGTGATGGCCCCGTTCGCGCAGCCACAGGTGGGGATGGTGACCTGCCCGTATCGCGGAATCTCCACGGGCACGCTGGGGTCGCGGCTGGAGTCGCTGGGCATCAGCACGGATTTTATTGCCGGCGTGCTGGCGGCGCGGCAGATTGAGAATGGCATCCACTTTGCCTTGGGCTCAACCCTGGCGATATCGCGCGCGGCGCTGGAAGCCATTGGCGGCCTGGAGCCGCTGGTGGACTATCTGGCGGACGACTTTGAACTGGGATACCGCGTCTCCAAAGCCGGTTTGGAAGTGGTGCTGGCCAGCGTGGTGGTGGAAACGCACCTGCCGGCTTACACCTTCCGCGGGTTCTTTGAGCACCAGTTGCGCTGGGCGCGCAGCACGCGCGACTCCCGCCGCATGGGCTACCTGGGCTTGCTGCTCACCTTCGGTCTGCCTTGGGCGATGATCACCGTGGCCTTGGCTGCCGGCGCGTTGTGGTCATGGGCCCTGCTGGTTGCTGCCTCGGCTCTCCGTGTGGCGGTGGCGCTGCAAGTGGGCTCGGGCGTGGTGCATGATCGCGCGGTAGCGCGCTATCTCTGGCTGCTTCCGCTGCGCGACTTGATTGCTTTCTGGGTTTGGTTCGCCAGCTTTGCCGACCACAAGGTCCATTGGCGCGGCGAGGTCTTCATTTTGCAGGACGGCAAAATCCGTCCCGCCCATCCCGCGACGCCGGTGCTGGTCACCGCGGCGGAACCGAAGCCGGACAAAGTTTCGGTTCATTGGTAAGCACAACCTTGCCTCCCCACTTGGCCAGCACGCAACTGCGATCAACGTAGTCCGGCAGGGTTTCTTTTTGCGGACAAGCGTCACTGGTGTTGCTCGCCGGCTTTGCGTCTTCCGCGGTCAGGAGAAACACTGTTTCGCTCCCGCGCCACAGTTTCGCAAAAGACAAATTGTCGTCAAAGATCTTTGGCGCGTCAGGAAACGTGGAGCCGTACCAGATGTTGTTGCAGCGTCCGTTCAAGATGCGAATCTGGCGATGGGTATAGAAATTCACGCTGGACCCGGCTTCGTAATCGCCATTGACGGCAATCACCGGCCTTTGTCCCTGCTGCCAGCGCGACTCAATAGCGTCGGCCAGTACCTTGGAGGAAAGCACCGGAGAGAAGATCACCAGGCCGCGGTGCGCTTCGTGCAGCAGCACCACCATCATCAGCGCCAGCGCCATGTTTGCGGAGAAGGCCTGGTTGCGGCGGCGCAGCCACAGGCTCACCAGCGTC
>JBGPLR010000050.1:0-11697 GCA_041486545.1 Terriglobia bacterium | reverse complement strand
TAGACGCCGTTGTCTTCAATAATGTAGATCAGCGGAAGATTGCGGCGCATCAGGTGGACGAACTGCCCAATGCCGATGGAAGCGGTGTCGCCGTCGCCGGAAACGCCCAGCAGCATGACTTTGTGATTGGCCAGGGCCACTCCGGTGGCTACCGACGGCATGCGCCCGTGGACGGCGTTGAAACCGTGGGCGCGGCTCACGAAGTACGCAGGGCTTTTGGACGAGCAGCCGATGCCCGAAAGCTTGACCACGTTTTCCGGCCGCAGACCCATTTCAAAGGCGGCGTCAATAATGCGCTCAGAGATGGCGTTGTGGCCGCAACCGGCGCACAGCGTGGTCTTGCCGCCACGATAGTCGAGAACGGTGAGGCCGATGTGGTTGGTCTTCGGGGTAGGAGCCGGCGCGGGCGTAATTGGAGTGACCGACATTTACTTAGCCTCCTGGCGAACGATTTCATCGCTGACGGAACGCGCGTCCATCGGCAGTCCGTTGTAGTGCAGCACGCGCCGCAGCTTGGTGACTTGATCAGGCGCTGCGTCCAGCTTGAGCAGTTCGTGCATCTGTCCGTCGCGGTTCTGCTCCACCACGTACACAACATCGTGGTTGCGGATGAAATCGTGCACGTCCTGGTTGAAGGGGAAGGCGCGCAAGCGCAAGTAGTCAGCTTTGACGCCGTGTTCCTTGGCGAGCTGGTCCAGCGCTTCAGTGACCGCCCAGTGCGAAGTGCCGTAGGCGATGATCCCCGTCTTCGAGGTCCCGCTGACTTCTTTGGCCGGCGCGGGCACGAACTGGCGTGCGGTATCGAACTTGCGTGACAGGCGGTCCATGTTGTTGGTGTAGTCGTCAGCGCGCTCGCTGTATTGCGCCTTTTCGTTGTGACCGCTGCCGCGGGTGAAGTAGGCAGCCGCTTTGTGGTTCGTTCCCGGCAGCGTGCGATAAGGGATGCCGTCGCCATCAACATCTTTATAGCGGGCAAATCCGCCCAGGCGCTCCAGGTCTGCTGCGTCGAGCACCTTGCCGCGATCGATCGGCTTCTCCGGGTACTGAAACGGTTTGGACATCCAGCTGTTCATGCCCAGGTCCAGGTCCATCATGACAAAGACCGGAGTCTGGAATTTTTCCGCCAGGTCAAAGGCGTCCATGGCCATGGTGTAACACTCTTCCACCGATGCGGGCAGCAGCAGCATGTGCTTGGTGTCACCGTGGGAGAGGAACGCGCATGTCAGAATGTCGCCTTGCGCGGTGCGCGTGGGCAGCCCGGTGGACGGGCCGACGCGCTGGACGTCAAAAATCACGCCGGGAATTTCCGCGTAGTAACCCAGGCCGACGAACTCGCCCATGAGGGAGATTCCGGGGCCGGAGGTGGACGTCATGGACCGCGCGCCCGCCCATCCCGCGCCCAGGACCATGCCAATGGCCGCCAGTTCGTCTTCTGACTGCACCACCGCGAAGGTGGCTTTGCCGTCAGGGCCAATGCGGTAGGCCTTGAGCAGGTCAATCAGCGACTCAATCAGCGACGTGGAGGGCGTAATGGGATACCAGGTCACCACGGTGACGCCGGCGAACATACACCCCAGGGCCGCGGCGGCATTGCCTTCAATAATGATCTTGCCCTGGGTTTCATTCATGGCCTCAACGAAGAACGGGTCCTGCTTGGTGAAGGTGGCCTTGGCGTAGTCGTACCCGGCGCGGACGGCGGCAGTGTTCAGGTCGGCAGCTTTCTTCTTGGTGGAAAACTGCTTGGCCACCGCCTTTACCGATTCGTTGAGATCAATGTCCAGCAGGAAATCCACCACTCCCACGTACATCATGTTCTTGACCAGGCGGCGCAGCTTAGCTTCCGGACAGACTTGGGCCACCAGCTTGTCAAAAGGCACGGGGTAGAAAGTCACGTCACTGCGCAGCGCCGAGAGGTTCAGGGGCTCGTCATAGACGCAGACCGCCCCGCTGGCCAGGGACATGGCGTCTTCCTGCGCGGTCTCCGCGTTCATGGCCACCAGAAAATCAATTTCCTTCTTGCGCGCGACGTAGCCCTGCTTGCTGGCGCGGATGGTGTACCACGTGGGCAGCCCCGCGATATTGGAGGGGAAAAGGTTCTTGCCGGAAACCGGCACGCCCATCTGGAAAATGCTGCGCAACAGCACGCTGTTGGCCGACTGTGAACCTGAACCGTTCACGGTAGCCACCTGGATGCTGAAATCGTTCACGTTGCGGCGCGAGTGTGCGCTTTGCGCCGAGCGTTCCTGTAGACCTACATCAAGAGTTGCCATGATTGTGTTGTTCCTGTGCGCTGACCGCCGCGCTGGGGTTCCATTATGAACTCTTATTAGAATGCCGTACCCATCATTATAAGACAGTGACTTACATCACGCTGGCTATGTAGGGCGAGCAGGCGGCGAACGAAGGCGCAGGTCTTAAGTAAGGATGGGGGAGGCCAGTGATCTTGGGCTTGGCGATCCTCTTATTGCTGGCTCGTCATCCCGAATCCCCGTCAATGAGGCCGCGCCCCCTCCTGCGGCCGAATAGGGGTGAGGGACCTTGAGCTTTACGAGATGCGTTTTGGGGGGCAACAAAACGCAAGGTCCCTCCGGCCTACTCGCACGCTGAAGATAGCGCGTGCTCGCTTTACGGCCGTCGGGATGACGATCTCAATAAAGTTGACTCTTCTGAATGCGTTCACCGATGCGGGGAATGCGACTGTCTATCCTAGCGTGGCCAGCAGCAGTTTTGTGTCGTCGGAGATGATGCCGTCCACGCCGAGTTCGGCGGCGCGGCGCATGTGGCGAGGGTCGTTGACGGTCCATGTGACAACTTTTCGCCCGGCGTCATGGAGCTTTTCCATCAGCCGTGGCGTCAACAGGCGATAGTGCGGGACCACGTACTGCGCCGGCAGAACCTTCCAGCGGCGAAGCTGCCACCCAGTCTGCGCCAAGGCTCCCAGAACAAGATTGCGGTCCAACCGGTGCAGCCGCTTGATTACGCCGGGCAAGAATGACGAGATGAAGTAGCGTTGGGGGCGCGCCCGACGCACCGCTCGAACCACCAGTTCCTCGATTCCGCGGACCTTGACTTCAATATTCAGGAACGCGGTACGGCCGTAGCGATCCAGCACATCTTCTAATGACGGCGGCGGCTGATGATGCCGATGCCGGCAGCGGTCTTCAATCTGTTCCAGCGTGTGGCGGCGCAGCACCAGGCCATGCAGTTTGGCG
Organism: Terriglobia bacterium; assembly: GCA_041486545.1. GTDB lineage: Bacteria > Acidobacteriota > Terriglobia > Terriglobales > Acidobacteriaceae > Angelobacter. The sequence continues at coordinate 8,485 of JBGPLR010000050.1, read as the reverse complement.
TCGTGCACCAGGACAGTGTGGCGATCGCGGGTGCGGCGGACGTCAAACTCAAAACCGTGGGCGCCGTGGTCCAGGGCAAGATCGAATGCGGCGAGAGTATTTTCCGCAGCGTAACGCCGCGCGCCACGATGTCCCAGAAGAAGCGGAAGCAGCTTATCGGCCAAGCAAGTTGTCCTTGATCAGCGCTGGCCGGCGGGCCAGCACGCGGAAAGGGCGGAGCCGCATGCGATTAGTCCAGATCAAAGTCGCGGAGAGGACGGCCTTCGTCGGGAGTCTCTTTGGCCTTCTTCACCGCGTCCTGGAACTTCTTCTCCAGAAGCTCGGCCTTGTTCTTTTCGGCGTCCACAGCCTGGCGGAAGAGCGATTCTTTGCGGCCTTCCTGCTCGCGCATGGATTTGGCCGCAGCCTCAAAATCAGCAAAAGTCTTGGGCTTGACCGGGGCAACGTGGGAAATCACCCCTTTGGTGTCTGCATCCACCTTAAGGACGGCCCCGCAACAGGGGCAGCCAACTTCAAACGGCTCGGACGGCTTCGCCATAAGGGCATTGTAAGCCTCTTATCGGGAATGCAAAAGCACGCCCTCGGCTGCAGAGGTTAATCCACATCGTCATCATTGACATCATTGACGCCGCGGGCTGCCCCCTCAGCTTTCAGCTTTTCATCAATCTGGTTAGGATGTATGAAGAACATCCAATACAAGAAATACGAGAAGATGGGAGCCAGCAGGAGCACCAGGCCGACAAACCATGCCGGGCTCCGCGGCTGCGCCTGAGTTTTCAGAACCATGCCAGCTACAACTGCGGCACCAATAAAACCAAACAGGCCGCAACCAACCACTTGGATCCGGGGATGCCGGTCTGGTTCTGTGGTCGCAGGATCAAGCGCGTCCTCGGGATCCAGATCAAGAGATTGATCGCCAACGGAATCAATATCATCAGTCTGGGCTCTTTCAAAAGTTTTGTCAGCTTTGTCACCCATGCAGGTTAACCGCCGGACTAAAAGCCTATCACTTTGTTACAATTTTCTTCAGAGAGCAGTCCTATGCCCACCTCTGCCGCATTTACTGACGTTCCCACCGCCATTGAAGAAGTCCGCGCCGGGCGCATGATCATTGTGGTTGACGACGAAGACCGCGAAAACGAAGGCGATCTCACGCTGGCTGCGGAAAAGGTCACGCCGGAAGCCATCAACTTCATGGCCAAGTACGGCCGCGGACTGGTCTGCCTGGCCATGACGCCGGAGCGCTTGGATTACCTGCGCCTGGGGCCTATGACCAAGGAAAATACGTCGCCCTACGGAACGGCGTTTTACGAAAGCATTGAAGCGCGCGTCGGCGTCACCACCGGCATCTCCGCGCATGATCGCGCACGGACGATCCAGGTGGCAATTGATCCCATGAGCCGCGCCGCGGACCTGGTCCGTCCCGGACACGTGTTCCCTCTCTGCGCGCGCAAGGGCGGCGTGCTGGTGCGCGCCGGACAGACCGAAGCTTCGGTTGACCTGGCGCGCATGGCCGGCCTGGTTCCCGCCGGAGTGATCTGCGAGATCATGAAAGATGACGGCACTATGGCCCGCGTGCCGGACCTGGTGGAATTCTGCCGCCAGCATCAGCTCAAGATGCTTACAGTCGCTGAGTTGATCCGCTATCGCATGGAAAACGAGCGCTACGTGTTGCGCGTGGGCGAAGCCATGCTGCCGACCAGTCACGGCGAATTCCGCATGATCGCCTATGAGAGTCAACTGGGGGGCGAATCGCACGTGGCCCTGGTGCGCGGCGACGTGGAACACGCCACGTCACCGGTGCTGGTCCGCATGCATGCCCACTGCCTGGCCGGCGACGTGTTTGGCGCCGCCCTCTGCGATTGCCACACGGTGCTGGACCGCGCGCTGGAGATGATTGCCCGCGAAGGCACGGGCGCGCTGATCTACCTGCACCAGACTTCCAAAGGTTTCAACGTGGGCGAAGAAAAGCGGCTGGTGTTTCATCGCGAGGTGCGCGAACCGGCCACGCCGGACCACCAGAGAAAGACGCAGCGGGAAATCGGGTTGGGCGCGCAAATCTTATCGGACTTGAATCTCAAGTCCATCCGTTTGCTGACCAACCATCCCAAGCGTGTGGCCGCGCTGGAAGGTTTTGGCATCAAGATCACCGAACAGGTGCCGATTCCCACGGAAAAAACTCTGGCGCGCTGAGCAAAGGCTTTTACCACAGAGGACACAGAGGGGCACGGAGGAGCTTGGCTGCGATCCGTTCCCACTTTCGCGATACTTCGTTTTCTCTGTCGTGCTTTATCCGCGTTGATCCGCGTTGATCCGCGCGCATCCGCGGTAAGTTTTCCCTGGCGCTAATTTGGCCGCTTGGCGACCACCTGCTCATCTTCAATCACAAACTGCGCCGGGCATTCATTCGATCCGCAGATGACCGGGATCAGGCCGCGGAACTGGCGGCGCGTAATCAGGCCGAGCGTGCCGCACGCCGGGCAGGCGAGCACCGCCCAGTAAGGATCGTCCTGGTCGCCGACCTGGCCGGCATTCTCCAGCACAAAGATGCTTCCCGGCTCCATCAGTTCCGGGAGCCACTCCGTAACAATGTTCAGTTGTGCCACCATCGGTCACCTCCCGTCAGGTCCTGCTGCTTTTCTCCCCCTGACTGTGTGCAGCGTCATTGCGCGAAACCTGGCCAGTTGAACGCTTACGAACTTTTGCGCCGCCGCGGGCCGCGTCCGGTGTGCGACTGCGCGGGCCGGCGGTTGAAAATCTCAGCGTGCACTTCCCGCACCGCGTCATTCAGGCAGACGCCCAACAACGGCTGGCGCGAGTTCTTGAGAACGTCAATCACCCGGCGGTCCGAGTCTTCCAGGTAAATCCGCTTGCCGTCCGTAAGCAGGTGGTATTCGGAACCGGAGCTTACGGCTTCCGCCAGCCGCCGCCCGAATTCCCTCTGCAGGAACTTGATGATGCGGCGCACGCGCTGCAAGGGAAATCCCTTGCGGCGCAGAGCGCAGATCACGGCGATCTCCGTGATGTCGTCGGCGGAGTACAAACGCCGGCGGCCTTCACGCCGCGGAACCACAACGCCACGTTCGTCCCACCATTGCAGCTGGCGCGGCGTAATGCCCGTGAGCCTGACCACCTGCGCCGATGTAAACTGCTGGTCCATAAGTACCAAGAAATGTTTTAAACATTTCTTACACCATATGTTTGCACCATTCTATGGGCAGAATCAAGAAAGTCAACTGAGAATTTGCAGGGATTAAGGTGAGATTTACGAATTGAAGGCAGCGCCGCTGCCGCCACCGACAAAATGCACTATTTCCAGCTTGTCACCGTCTTTCAAAACTGTGGCTTCCCAGTTCGGTCGCGAGACAATCTCCAGATTCAGCTCCGCTGCAACGCGATCGGCCTTCATGCCGAGTTGAGCGACCAGCGCAGCCACGGTCAGACCGTCAGGAAAGTCACGCGGTTCGCCATTGATTCGCAGAGTCATAAGAAACCGGCCGTCAGCCATTGGCCCTCGGCTCTGTTACGCGGGACGGACATTATCGCGCACCAAGACGGATGCACCAAACACAAATCACAACGCCGCGGAACTCAGCAGGTTCGCCCATCGACACCGCAATCGTGCCGGGCCCGCGATGGCCAGACGCAACCAGAGACGTCTACAATCGATCTCTCTGGAATTCCGCGCTGTAAAACCGCGCACGGACCGGGAGTCTTCATGCACAACCTCCACGAAACTGTTGCTCTGCTGGCTCGCACGCCCCCTGCTCTTAATGCCCTGCTGCGCGATTTGCCGGAAACGTGGACCCGCCGGAACGAAGGCGAGGGCACATGGAGCCCGCTGATTATCGTCAAGCATCTGATTCACACCGAGCGCAGCAACTGGATGGTGCGCGTCAACGCGATCTTGCGCGACGGTGAAAGCAAGGTCTTTGAGTCTCTGGATCGCGAGGGCAACCAGCACGAGAATCAGGACCAGCCACTGGAACATTGGCTGGACGAATTCGCGGGTTTGCGCGGTGCAAGCCTGGATCAACTGCGGATGCTGAATCTTCAGCCCGAAGACCTGGAGCGCCGTGGTCGCCATCCGGTGTTTGGCGTGGTCACGCTTTCTCAACTGCTGGCTACCTGGGCGACGCATGATCTGACCCACCTGCATCAACTTTCCCGCGTGATGGCTCACCAGTACCGCGAAGCCGTTGGTCCGTGGAGCGTTTATCTTGGTGTCCTGCAGTGTTCCGGACACAGCTCTGAGTAAACAGCTCTCAGAAATTCCATCCTCTAGCGGCCCGCTTTTGCCAATTGCTGATGGCGAATCGCAAATTGCCAATTGCTTCTTCAGTATCCCCTCTTCGTGTTCACCGCGTTCAGCAATGGCTGGTTCGCGATGAACCGATTCAGGTTTTCCACGATCAACTCATAGTGCCGTTCCCAGAGTTGTTCAGTGACGGCGGCGCTGTGCGGCGTGATTAGAACGTTATCAAGCGACCAGAAAGGCGAATCGGCAGGCAACGGCTCTTCCACGAAGACGTCCAGCCCTGCTCCGGCAATGCGCCGTTCTCTGAGTGCGGCCACAAGCGCAGGTTCGTCAATCAGCGGACCGCGGGCCACGTTCATCAAGTACGCTTCAGGCTTCATCTTCTTTAAGCGCGCGGCGTTGATGATGCCGGTGGTCGCGGGCGTGACCGGCGTGCACAGCAGTACGTAGTCGGCTTGCGGCAGGACTTCGTCAATCTGCGCCCCACTGAAGACAGCGTCGGCGCCGCCGGCGCCTTTGCCCACGTCTTCGCGCACGGCGATCACGCGCATGCCCAGCGCTTTGGCCAGCCGCGTGAATTCGCGTCCAATGCCGCCCATACCGACGACTGCCACGGTTGCTCCGGCCACTTCACGCGGCCGCGGGCGCTCGTTCCACAGAATCTCCTGCGACCAGACCTTCTTCGCCTGATATTGCATGGCCTGGGGCAGCCGCTTGGCCAGCGCCAGCATGACGGCAATAGCGTGTTCGGCGACCACCGGCCCATGCACGCTGCTGGAGTTGGTTAACAGGACGTTGCTGCGGACCAGCTCGGGAAACATCAGTTGATGGACTGCGGCGGCCGGCGAGTGGATCCAGCGCAGTTTCTTTGCGGCCACGAATTGCTCCGGGCGCAGCGACCAGCCGATGAAGACGTCAGCATCCACAATTTCTTCCGGCACTCGGTCGTAGTTTTGCAGCTGGATGAATCGAAAATCAGGGAACGTCTTTTGCAGACGTTCGCGCAGCCACGTGGGAGCGTGCCAGAGTTCAAAGCGGTGATAGTGGACGATCAGGATTTTCATTGTTTATGTCGCTACGCTCCAAACCACCGCGCGTACCCTGCGTGCAGGGCCTCTATCGCTCCTGTACCAGGCGGCTCGGCGCGCAAGCCGGCCTCGCCGCTTCGTTGTTGTCGCTTCGCTCCAAACCGCCTTCGCTGTTGGCACCCGCGGGAAGCGTCTTGCGACTGTTACAGGCGGCTCGGCGCGCTAGCCGGCCTCGCCGCCGAGAAAACGCTCTCTATTACGGTTTTTTCACTCGCAAATCCTTCCCCGTCATCTCTTTCGGCTGATCAAAGCCGAGCATGCCCAGCACCGTCGGCGAAATATCCTGCAGAGAACCGTCCGGCCGCAACGAAAACTTCTGCGCGTCTTCACTGATCACGATGAACGGCACCGGATTCGTGGTATGCGCGGTGTGCGGGCCGCCGGTGGCCGGGTCAATCATCTGTTCGGCGTTGCCGTGGTCGGCGGTGACCAGCATGACTCCACCGCGCTGGCGAACGGCATCGTAGATCGCGCCCAAACAGCCGTCCACGGTCTCCACGGCTTTGATCGTCGGTGGAATCTGCCCGGAGTGGCCCACCATGTCCGCGTTGGCAAAGTTGACGATGATGACATCGAATGCCGAATCGTTCACCGCCTTGATCACGTTCTCCGCGATGCCGGCCGCGGACATCTCCGGCTTCAAGTCATAGGTAGCCACTTTTTGCGACGGAACCAGGATGCGGTCTTCACCGGGGAACGGCTTTTCAATGCCGCCGTTGAAGAAATAAGTCACGTGCGCGTATTTTTCCGTTTCGGCCACGCGCAGGTTGCGCAGTTCATGATCGGCCATTACGTTGGCCAGAATATTTTTCAAGAAATCCGGCTGCACCACAAAAGGCAGGCTGAACTTCTGGTCATACTGCGTCATGCACGTGTATTTCAGATTCTTGGGCACGCGGCTGCGCGGGATGGCGGCGTCCAGCGCTTCAGCGTCGGGCAAGTCGCGGCCGCCGGTGGCGGTGAGGCCGCTCTCGCGGGCCAGGCAGCGTGTGATCTGGCGGGCACGGTCAGCGCGGAAGTTGATGTTGATGACCGAATCGTCATCGCGAATCACTGCCGTGGGCTGGCCCTGGTTGTTCACGCAGACAAACGGGATAACAAACTCATCGGTCACGCCGCGGTTGTAGGAATCTTTCATCCCTCGCACGGGATCAACATATTCGCCGCCTTCCGCCTTGCCGGCCACCATGGCGTCAAAAGCTTTCAGCTCGCGGTCCCACTTTTTGTCGCGGTCCATGGCGTAATAACGGCCACTCACGGTGGCAATTTTGCCCACGCCCAGTTCGCGCATCTGTTTTTGCAGTTGCTCAATGTATCCGGCGCCGTTGGTGGGCAGCGTGTCGCGTCCGTCCATAAAGCAGTGGACGAACACGCGGTCCACCCCATTCTGCTTGGCCATGCGCAGTAGCGCGTACAGGTGGTTCTGCTGGGAATGCACGCCGCCGTCAGATAGCAGGCCGCAGAAGTGGAGCTGGCGCCCGCCGCTGCGCGCGTTCTTGATGGCGTTGAGCAACACCGGGTTGGAGTACAGTTCACCGTTTTCGATCATCAAGTCAATTTTGGTGATGTCCATGTACACCACGCGCCCGGCGCCAATGTTCAGGTGGCCGACTTCGCTATTGCCCATCTGCCCCACAGGCAGGCCCACCGCGCGTCCGCTGGTCTGGATAAGCGTGTTAGGAAAATCCTTGAGCAGACGATCGTAGTTGGGCTTGTGCGCCAGCGCGATGGCGTTGGCCTTAGAGGGCGGCGCGTAACCCCAGCCGTCGAGGATGATGAGGACCAAGGGACGGTTCATGGCGAAGGGTGATTGTAATCGGGGAGTTGCCAAAATTGCCAAAATCGCCGCAATCGCCAGGATTGAAAACAAATCGGCGGCGCTGACACATCCCCTAGTGATATGCAGCCGCGCGCCGATCGTTTTCGTTGGTCGCCTACAGTGCAAGTCACTGCTTTAAGTGCGGCCCCCGGGGAGATCTTTGCTGGAACATAAGCAAGTCAAGAGACGGGGATGCAGGCTGGGATGGCATCTGGCGCACGGCGGCTTCTTCACCTAGAACCTGCAAACCGAGATCTTTGCCTTCCGCCCAGATTTCTCCGAGCTGAAGATGTTTACCTGTCTTGTGAAATACCAGGTGTGACGCAGATTGGATACCAGTTTTGCGAATGGACCTGGTCAAAAGCCTGGCCACTACGCGGTCCTTGGAATTTGTCAACGCCAACAAACCGGGGCCCACTACTATGAATTGATATTGTCCGGGAGCAAAGTTCCGGCTGCCGATCCGGAACTTGAAGGGCACGTCGGCTTTGAAGGACTGATAAACACCCTCTTGCGCACATGACGGCAGCGATGACGCCAGCACCATAGCGATCAGAAGAACTGACTGCAACGAATGTTTCATACTTCCCGCCTTGTCCATTGCCAAATTTAGGCCCGCGTATGGCGGGCTGGATGCGAGTCTGCCTTAGCGCTTGGCCAGCACGAACTCCGGTTCTTGCGACCAAACTTTCCAGACGCCGCATCTTGCCAAACCCGCGACCTATGGCAATTCGACGGAGAAAGCGCATGATGAGAATTATTTATTGTTTTCATCCAATCGATGAATTAGCCTCATGAAGCTATGGAACCCAAACTTGAGATACGCCACTTGAAACTGCTGGCAGCGGTCGCCGAAAGCGGGAGCGTGACCCAGGCCAGCAAGCAACTGCATCTCACGCAGTCAGCGCTGAGCCACCAACTGCGGGATGCCGAAGACAAACTGGGTACAGAACTGTTTCTCAGGCTTGGCAAGAAGATGGCCCTGACGCCGGCGGGCGAAACCTTGCTGGCGTCAACGCGCCGGGTGCTGGAAGACCTGGGCAATGCCGAGCAGCAGATTGAAGGCGGCAAAGGCGGCACCCGCGGTGTGATCCGGCTGAGCACCGAGTGCTACACGTGTTACCACTGGCTACCTCCGGTGCTCGACCAGTTTCATCAGAAATTCGCGGACGTGGAAATCAACATCAATGCCAACGCGACTCCATCCGCCACGGCCGCCTTGTTGGACGGAAAACTGGACGTGGCCATTTCCCACTGTCCGCCGCAAGACAAGAAACTCCGCGTGATGCCCATGTTTGACGACGAGCTGGTGCTGGTGAT
>JBGPLR010000049.1:0-11767 GCA_041486545.1 Terriglobia bacterium | reverse complement strand
CGGCTCGCCCACGCCGGCGGAATGCGAGCGGATCAGATTCAACTGCAGCTGCCGGTTCTGCTCCGGCGGAATATGCACGTCACTCAGTTTGCCCACGCCGGTGTTGATGGCGTAGGCCACCCGGTTTTCGCGCACCAGCTTGTCCACCACGGCGCGCGCGGCGTTGACTTTTTCCCTCGCCTCGGCTTCCAGCAGTACCGGGCGATGCTGATACACCACTTCGCGCAGCTCGTCGAAGGTAAGATTGTTTCCGTTGATGCGAAGAGGATTCATGAATTCGTTGTCCGCCGCTTTCCGCCGAAGGCCTTCATGTATTTCTCCGGCAGCGAGCGGCGTTGAAAATTGTCGTCCACGATGATGTGCGTGGTCTCGCCCGTGGCCAGCAGCGTACCGTCGCTCGCGCGCATCACTTCATACGTAAAATGCAGCAAGGCCGTGCGCGCATTGGCCAGCCGCGTGCGCACCACAATCTCATCATCATATAAGGCCGGGGCCTTGAAGCGCACCCGCAGGTCCACCACCGGGATGTGGCAGTTGTCTTCCTTCTCCATGGACTTGTACTCAAAGCCCAGCTGCCGCAGCAGTTCCACGCGCCCCACTTCAAACCATATGACGAAGTTGGCGTGATACACCACGCCCATCTTGTCGGTCTCGGCGTAGCGGACGCGCAATCGGGTTTCGCCCGCGACCTCTATTTGCTTGGCTTCCATTTTTTTGACCAAACTATTTGCCCTACGTTATTTGCTAGACCACCGGGGTTTCCGTTTCTCCAGAAACGATGTGATGCCTTCTTTGAAGTCAGGTGTTTGCCGGACGGCAGCATTCTCCGCGATGGCCCACTCCAATTGCTGGTCAAGCTGGGCTTTGGTGTATCGGCTGAGCAGAGCTTTGGTGGTTTTCAGCGAATGCGGACTGTTCAGCATCAGCTCCGCCGCCAGCGCGTGCGCGCGCGTCATGAGGTGGCCGGCCGCGACGATCTCAGTAACAAGTCCGAAGCGATAAGCTTCTTCCGCACCGAACACGCGCCCGGTGAGCAGCAGGTCGCGTGCGCGCTTTTCGCCGACGATGGCCACCAGATAACTGGACACGATGCCCGGCACAAAGCCGATGCGCACTTCCGTGTATCCGAACTTGGCTTCCGGCACGGACAGCGTGAAGTCGCAAAGGGTGGCCAGGCCCGTCCCGCCGGCGATGGCCGGCCCGTTGACGGCGGCGATGGTCGGCTTGGGACAGTCGTACAGCGACCGAAACAAGCCCGCCATGGTCTGCGAGTCTTTCAGGTTCTGTTCCGGCGAGCGGCCCAGAAGCTGTTTGAGATTTTCCAGGTCCATGCCGGCGCAGAACGCGCTGCCAGCGCCGGTCATGATCACCACCAGCGCGGACGAAGCCGCAGCTTCTTTGAGCGCGGCCGTCACATCGTCAATCAATTCATAGCTGATGGCATTGCGCTTGTCGGGACGATTCAGCGTGATCGTCGCAATGCCTGCGGATTCGGAATAAAGAACGGTTTTGTAGGCCATCACTGCTTTCCTCCCACATATCTACCTGACTGGAGGATTTGGTAAAAATATTTCACCACCTCCTCATCGCCCGTGAATGTGGCCGCCATATCATTTGCGACCAAGCAATCAATCCTGACGGGAAAGACGTCTGAGAATAGCCCCGTTGATTTTGGGACTGGGCGGGTAAACTCAACGCACCTTGCGCTTCGATCAGCCAGTGATACGGTGCGCTCTCCAGTTTTAGAGTAAGGATCAACTGAAGCCGACTCGCCGTTTCGGATGAGATGCCAGGTTTCTATCGGTCTGTCCTCTCGTACGACAAACACGACGGTAGTAAGCCCAGCTCGAAGTTTGTCCCCAGATTGCCGCTGAGCACCTACAACGCAGGAAACAAGTGCGCCGCTATCCGTGCTGGCCGTCCCATGCACATGGCAAGGAGAAGGCACGCGAAACCTAGTCCCGTGCACATCCACGTGAACGCCAAGGACCAACCTTGAGAGCAATTCGACCGGCCGCTTGTGAGTCAACAAAGCAGTCACCAACAGTACAACCGCGACAAAGACCACTAGAGCGCCACCCACAACCAGCACCACTGCAAGGATTCTCTTCACATTGTCACCGTATGCTTCTTCGCGTTGCTGGATTCGGAATAGAGACTGATATTGTGGGCCATTCTCTAGTGTTTTACCTCAACAGGCCGTGCTGACTGCAGCACGTCGTAAAAATCTTGTACAGAATCCCGATTGCCTTGAAACGAAATGAGCACGTCATTGCCAAACCAGCAATCCACCTCGACATTGTCGCGCCTTTCAAGCCCCTTGACCACCAGCGGCGGACGGTTGTATTCGATGCATGTTCCTTCGCGACGGGCTAAGCGCATTGATCGCTCTTCTGATTTCAATAGACCCATTTTGCGCGGTCCGGCTAAAGCTCCCGATTTGTTCCAGCCTTGGGGCAGCTTATTCAGAGATTCGCCACTCGCAAAGATCATCAAAAACAGTCCGTACTTGCCGCGAGCCGGCCCAACGAATCTCCAGCGATCTTCTATGACATCTCTGCTCATCTTCAAGCCACCTTCTCTCCGGTCTGCGTCGTAGAAAAGCGGAACTCGAAAAGCAATACTGTGCGCCTCAATATGAAATCCATGGCGGACATGCCACAGAACACCATGAGTCTCTGCTGGGAAGAGTTTGTTAGCCCAGAAGAAAAGCAAAGCCACAGCCGCGCAAACACTGACAATGATCCAGCGCTTGGTCTTCACATGGTCACCGTATGCTTCTTCGCGATGTCTGCCGACATGGCAATCACCGCATCCAGCGGTTTCTTCAGCTCCAGTTGTGCGCCGCGCTCCTTCAAGGCTTGGACGGCGATCTCCGTGGGAATGTTGCCGATCATCTCGTCTTGCGCAAACGGGCATCCGCCCAGCCCGCCGATAGCGGAATCAAACCGCCGGCAGCCCGCGTCATAAGCCGCCAGGATTTTCTCCGCGGCGCCGGCGCGCGTGCTGTGCAGGTGGGCCCCGATTTCCAGATGATCATGCTCATGGATCACCGCTGCAAACAGTTCCCTCACCTGTTGCGGCGTGGCCAGGCCAACCGTGTCCGCCAGCGAGATCTGGCGAATGTCCATGTCGGCGAGAATCGCAACGGCTTCAATCACTTCTTCGGCGTTCCACAGGTCGCCATACGGATTGCCAAAAGCCATGGAGATATAGGCCACCACGTCCAGTCCCGCAGCGTCGGCTTTCAGTTTGATCTGCTCCAGTTCATCAACGGCATCTTCCAGGTTCTGGTTCTGGTTGCGTTGCAGAAAAGTCGGCGACACAGAATACGGGAAGCCCAGCGTCTGCACCGCTTCCGTCGCGATGGCCCGCTCCGCGCCTTTTTTGTTCACCACGATGCCGATGATCTCCACGTCGTCCGGCGGATCAAGCTTCTTCAACACGTCTTCCGAGTCCGCCATCTGCGGCACGGCCTTGGGCGAGACGAAAGACACGGCGTCAATGTGCTTGAAGCCGGCCCCGATCAGCGCGCGCAGATACTGGACTTTCAGGTCCGCAGGGATTTGGCCCTTGAGGCCTTGCCAGGCATCGCGGGGACATTCGACTAGCTTTACTCCGTCATCCATACAGTTTCGTAAATCGGGTGATCTGGTGATCGGGCCATCGGGTGATCGGATGGGTAGCACCGCCGGGTTTCAGATCACCCGATCACGCGCGATCACCCGATCACCTGATCTATGTTTGCAACACCCCCACTTTAAACTCTTTCACTTCCGGATTCAGGCTGGCCGCTTCCAGCGCGGTGATGATCGCTTCGCGGGTTTCCATGGGATCAATGATCTTGTCGATCCATAACCGCGCAGCGCCGTAGCGCGGGTCGGTCTGGTGTTCGTACGTGGCTTTGGTCGAGTCAAACAGTTCTTTCTTGTCGGCTTCGCTTAGGATTTTGCCGCTTCGTTCCAGCTGCTTGATTTTGATTTCCACCAGCGTGCCCGCCGCCGCCGCGCCGCTCATCACCGCGTATCGCGCCGTGGGCCAGGCAAAGAGGAAGCGCGGATCATAGGCCTTGCCGCACATGGCGTAGTGTCCAGCGCCAAATGATCCGCCCATGATCACCGTGATCTTGGGCACCACGGAATTGGAAACGGCGTTCACCATCTTGGCGCCAGCTTTGATAATGCCGCTCCACTCCGCGTCGCGCCCTACCATGAAGCCGTTTACGTCATGCAGAAACACCAGCGGCACCAGGTTCTGGTTGCAGTCCATGATGAAGCGCGCGGCCTTTTCCGCGGACTCGGTATAGATCACGCGGCCCACTTCCAGATGCATTGCGCCGCTGTGCGGATCGGTCTGTTGCATGGTCAGGGCCTGGTTGGCCACGATGCCCACGGCAAATCCGCCCATGCGCGCCAGGCCACAGACGACTGTTTTGCCGTACTCGGCTTTGTATTCGTCAAACTTGCCGCCGTCCACGATGCGGGCGATGATCTCTTTCACGTCATACGGCTTGGATGCATCCGATTCGAAGATGCCGTAGATTTCTTCCGCCGCGTACGCCGCCGGCTCGGCCTTGATGCGGTCAAACGGCGCCGTGGGTTTATGCCCCAGCTTGCTGACGACGGAGCGGATGCGCTCCAGGCACAAGTGGTCGTTGGGCTCGCGATAATCAATCGTCCCGGCGATCTGGGCGTGCATCTGCGCGCCGCCCAGCTCTTCCGCCGTGTACTTCGCGCCGATGGCCGCCTGCACCAGCGCCGGGCCGGCCAGAAAGAGCCCGCTGCCTTCGGTCATTAATATGGTGTCACACATCACCGGCAGGTAGGCGCCGCCGGCCACGCACATGCCCATGATGGCCGTGATCTGGGGGATGCCCATCGCTGACATCACGGCGTTGTTGCGGAACACGCGGCCAAAATCGTCGGTGTCGGGGAAGACGTCTTCCTGCAGCGGTAAAAACACGCCCGCCGAATCCACCAGATAGATGGTGGGAATATGGTTGTCAATGGCGATGTTCTGCGCGCGCAGGACTTTTTTGGCCGTCATGGGAAAGAACGCTCCGGCTTTGACCGTAGCGTCATTGACGATCAGCATGAACAGCCGGCCGTGGACGCGTCCCAGTCCGGTCACCACGCCGGCGGACGGCGCTCCGCCCCACTCTTCGTACATCTCATACGCGGCGTGCAGGCCAAGCTCGAAGAAGTTGGTATCGCGGTCAATCAGCAGATTGACGCGCTCGCGCGCGGTCAGCCGGTTCTTGGCATGCTGGGCGTCTATCGCTTTGGCCCCGCCGCCCAAACGAATCTGTTCCTCTTCCGTGCGGACAGCGGCCACCAACTCCGCGAGGCTGCGCATGTTCTTCTCAAAGCGCGCCGTGGTGGCGTCAATCTTGCTGATGATCTTATTGAAGTGTCCAGGCATGATTAGGGGAAACAAATAAGGTTAAATGAGAGGGAGAAAGGGAGCAAACCGGCGCTCACGAGTGGCAAGAACAACGGATTGACTTCGGTCGGCCCAAAATGATATTGAATGCGGTGGAGGCGGAACGCTTGTACGAAGAAGATTGGGCCGAGTATCGAAGGATCAGGAACTTGACTTTCTCTATATCGCTCTTCGGCCTACCAGTAATATTTGCTCTTTCTTGGCTCTGCTCCTTGATTTTTCCGAAGATAACCCTGTTCGTTTTTGCTCCTTTAGGGATCTCATGGTTCGCCGTCAGCGCATATAACGGTTTCCGTCTCCAATTGTTTCGCTGTCCGAGGTGCGGTGAATGGTTCAGTGCCACTTGGTGGTATAACCTCAGCGTCTTGGCAAGAACATGCGTGCACTGCGGTTTGCCAAAGTTCTCCAACCAAGCCTGATCGCTCAATTTGATGGCAGCGCGTATTGCGCTGGATCGTCACAAACCTTATCCACCAGCCCAATCCTCTTTGCCTCCTCCGCCTCCACCATCTCCGCCAGCAAAAACATTTGCAGCGCCCGCGCCTTGCCGATCAACCGTGGCAAGCGCTGCGTGCCGCCCCAACCGGTGATCAGGCCCAGGCTGGCTCCGCGGTGGCCGAACACGGCGTTGGGCGCGGCGATGCGATAGTCGCAAGCCAGCGCCAGGTCCATGCCGCCGCCCATGCAGTAGCCTTCAACCGCCGCGATCACCGGCACGGGGAAGCGGTCCACGGCCAGCGTGAGTCTTTGGCCGGCTTTCGAAAATTCATAAGCCCGCGGTCCGCTGAGCCGGACAATCTCGTTCAAGTCGGCTCCAGCGGAGAAGAATTTCTCGTTGCCAGTGATGATCAGCGCCCTGACCTGTCCGGCGTCGGCCTCTGACCGCAGTCCGCACACAGCGTTGTACACTGCATTCACGCGCGCCAGAGAAAGCTTGTTCGTGCCATCGGACGAGACCAGCCGCAGCACGGCGCAGCCGTTTTCGCGTCTAAGATCAAAAAGCTGTTCCCCGGCCGGGCTCAGGTTCGTGGCCATAACAAATGATGGTAATCTAGTGGCCAATCGGGGGCCCATGTCTCATCTACCCAGCAAGGCGGCGCCTGGCGGACCGGCGCAAAGCAAGGTCGCCATCATCGGCGCCGGATCGTCCGGCATCGCCGCATGCAAGGTCCTCAAGCAACACGGCATCGCGTTTGATTGTTTTGAAGCCGGCGACCGCGTGGGCGGCAACTGGGTGTACGGCAACTCCAACGGCATGTCCAGCGCGTACCGTTCGCTGCACATCAACACTTCGCGGCCCAAGATGCAGTATGCCGATTTTCCCATGCCCGCCGATTACCCGGAGTTCCCGCACCACGCGCAGATCGCAAAATACTTTGACGACTACGCGGAGCACTTCGCCATTAAGCCGCACATACGTTTTCGCACTCGCGTGATCAGCGCTGAGCCTGCATCCGGCGGCGGATGGGACATTACTTTTGCCGATGGCGTGAGCAAAGAAGCCCAGCATGGACACTACCGCGCCCTGATCGTGGCCAACGGGCACCACTGGTCGCGACGCTGGCCGGAGCCGGCGTTTCCCGGCACGTTCAGCGGCCAGGTGCTGCACGCGCATGACTACAAAACGCCGGACAGCTTTGCGGACAAGAATGTAGTGGTGGTGGGATTCGGCAACTCCGCCGTGGACATTGCCGTGGAGCTTTCCCGCGTGGCCCGCCGGACGGTCCTCTCCGTCCGCCGCGGCTTTCACGTGATTCCCAAACATATCCTGGGGCGTCCGCTCGACCAGCAGCTCTTGCCCGCGTGGCTTCCCTACTGGATGCAGAGCGCGATCCTGCGCGTCATACTTGGCCTGCAGCAAGGTCCGGTCACCGCGTACGGCCTGCCCAAGCCGGAGCACAAACTGCTGCACGCTCATCCCACGGTGAGCAGCGACCTGCTGATCCGTTTGTCGCACGGCGACATCGCCGTCCGCCCCAACATCCGAACACTGGATGACGACCATGTGATCTTCGCTGACGGCTCGCGCGAGCCGGTGGACACCATCATTTACTGCACCGGTTACCGCGTGGACTTCCCTTTCTTCCGCCCGGAAGTTGTCTCCGCGCCGAATAACCACCTGCCGCTGTTTTGCCGCGTGTTCCACCCGCATTACTCCGATCTGTTTTTCCTGGGATTGCTGCAGCCCCTTGGCGCCATCATGCCGCTGGCGGAGTTGCAGAGCGAATGGATCGCCGACTATCTGGTGGGCGAGTACGCTCTGCCTCCGGTGGAAGAGATGGAGGCGGCCATCCATCGCGAACGTGAAGCCATGCGGGCACGCTATGGCGACACGCCGCGACACACCATGCAGGTGGACTTTGCGCCGTACGTCTCCATGGTCAACAAAGAACGCAAACGCGGCGGCGCCCGCGCACGCCAGGGTCGGGTGGCTGCGGCGGGAAAAACCAGCGGAACATATTCGCAAGCGCGCAGCTCTTAAACTCATCGGCCAACACCCGGTGATTCTCTGCTGCTCCGTTGCAGCAGGTCTGCAAATCTGTTTAGAATCGCTGCGAGCAGTTGACGTCCCACAATCGTTGCTCCACCAAACACCGCTTCGTCCCGGAGGTTGGCATGCAACACTCTCACGCACCCCACACCATCGGCCGTCACGGAGAAATTCGCGGAGCGGATTTGAGCCGCCGCTCTTCGCAATTTGAAGGGCGCTTCGGACGCATGTTTCGCGCTCTTCCGCCCGGCCACTTTGATGAAACCATGCTCATTGACCTGGCGCGCGCCATGACCGCGGACGCCGACACCCCCACACCCGAAGACAAGATTGACGACGAAGAAAACTTCGGCATCAGCGCCGGCTACACCTACCTGGGCCAGTTCATTGATCACGATCTCACATTTGATCCAGCCAGCAGCCTGCAAAAGCAGAACGATCCGGACGGGTTGACGGATTTCCGCACGCCGCGCTTTGACCTGGACTGCGTCTACGGCCGCGGGCCTGACGACCAGCCGTATCTCTACCGCCAAGACGGCGTCCACATGCTGCTGGGCGTGAAGCTCACCGGCAATGACGCTGATCTCAACGCCCGCATGGTCCCGCGCGCCACGCCCACGGACAACGAGCCCGCCCGTGCGACTCTTGGCGATCCGCGCAACGACGAAAACGTCATCGTCAGCCAGTTGCAATCGGCAATGCTGCGCTTTCACAATCGCATGGCGGACTTGCTGGGTCCCGCCGCGGCGTTTGATGAAGTCCAGCGCCAGGTCCGCTGGCATTACCAGTGGGTGGTGCTGCACGATTTTCTGCCGACCATCATCGGCCAAGACATGGTGAATGACATTCTCGGCGTCGCCAGCCACGGCAAGCCGCCGCAGCCCAACTTGAAGTTTTACAAACCGCAAAAATCAGCCTTCATGCCGGTGGAGTTTTCCGTGGCAGCGTATCGCTTTGGACACTCCATGGTGCGGCCTATCTACCGCTTGAACGCCAAAACGGACCGCTTGCCCATCTTCAGTGCGAAAGGTGAAAGCCTGGTGGGCTTCCGCGCGTTCCCCACCAACCTGGGCATTGATTGGAGCCTCTTCTTCAAAATGGGCGACGCGCCCCCCACCGGCCCCAAACGCGTGCAACCCGCCTATAAGATTGATACCTCGCTGGTCAATCCATTGGGATCACTGCCTCCGTCGGTGGCGACGAATCCTCCGTCACTGCCGCAGCGCAACCTGCTGCGCGGATTCAGAATGAGTCTTCCTTCGGGCCAGTCCGTGGCGCGGGCCATGGGTCTTAGGCCAATTGACGACAAAGACCTCCGCGTAGGCAAAGCCACGGAAGCTGACGCGACCACCAACAAGAAACTCACGGACATTTCACCGCGCTTTGCCGGCAACGCGCCACTCTGGTATTACGTGCTGGCGGAAGCGCAACAGCAGTTCAAGAAGAACGACACGCCCATCCGCCTGGGCGCTGTGGGCGGCAGGATTGTGGGAGAGGTGTTCGTCGGCTTGATGCTGGCGGACAGCCACTCTTACATTCGCCAGAACCCGCATTTCACGCCGCGTGGTGACATGACGTCACCCGCCGGCGAATTCAAAATGGCGGACCTTCTCCGCCAAGCCATGCAAGTCTGAAAACAAATTGCCATCCAGGGTCCAGGCCCTGGATGGCAAAGTGTAAGGCAGTCCTTTCTCAGGCGGCTAAGCCGCGCGAGACTTCCCTTGAAATGCCGGCAGGAATTCTTCTTTTACGAACGTCTCAAAAGACGTTGGGGTGGTGTTTTTGGCTGAGCGTCGCTCCAGGGCCTTCATGTACCTGGAGTTGAGGGAGCCTGACATTTCCAGCAGCAGGTCGGCCATGCTGCCTGAGAGCCCCATCTGCAGCAGCGCAGGACGAAGCTGGGCGTCCGGCAACTGGATGTAATCCAGGTCCGGCTTGCTGATGGCCTTGGCGATGATCGCCGTTGCTTCTTTCATGCTGATGTCCCGCTCACCCAACAGCTCGCGCGCTTGTGAGCCTTTGAAATCGCGGCTGATCAGCGCTTCGGCTGCGGCCACGCCAATGTCCCGGGTGGCGATCATGGGGACCTTCAGGTCGGCCTGCAGCGGCCCGGCGGTCTTGCCCATGGCATGGATGATGCCGGCCTGGGCCAGGGTATTTTCCATGAAGTACCCGGCGCGAAGATGGAGAACATTGAGCCCGGAAATCGCGTTCAGCTTCTGTTCAAGTTCATACAAGCCCACCACTGGTCCGGTTTTGTCTTTCTTGTCGGCGCCAATGCTGCTGAGCACGACGGCATGCTTGACTCCCGCCTGCTCCACGGCGGTGACCAGCGACTGGTTGACGCGGCCCTGATACGCGCGCACATCTTCGGCCTGCACGTTCGGTGGAATCATCAGGTAGACGGCGTCAGCCTCCCTGAAGGCCTTGGTGAGTGAAGCAAAATCCGTTATGTCTGCAACGAATGGATCTACGCCCTTGGCGGCGAATGGCTGCAGGCGTTCGTCACTCCTGCCAATCGCGCGGACCTTCTGCGATTGGGCGAGCAGGTGCTTAACCACTTCACTTCCAGTATTGCCGGTAGCTCCGGTAACAACGTACATGGTTGACCTCCATCTGGCGTTGGATGCGCGCGGGAGCCGCGGGGGTGCTAAAACAATGTTAGTGGAAAAATGGCGTGCCAGAGATGCTAATCGCGCAGCTTGTGCAGAATTTTCCTCATCATGCCCAGCCACACTTCCGCGTCGTCGGCCTGCAAGTTCAAGCGCCGGACCAACCGGCGCACTTTTTCTTCAGTTGAAGCGTCTGCCCCCGGCTTCACGTATCCGCTGGCGCGCAGGGCTTCCAGCAGCATATTGGTGAAGCGTTCTGCGTCGCCTGCCGATGCCATCGCGGTCGCCGGGAGCGGCTCCGCGGAACCCATGCGCGCCATCTCAAACAGGCACACGGCCACGGCCTGTCCCAGATTCATGGAGCTGTGTTCCTCGCGGGTGGGAATGCGCACCAGCCAGTTGCAATGGCTCAAATCTTCATTGCGCAAGCCGCGCTTCTCTGATCCGAAGAGCAATGCGACGCGTCCCACGGCAAGTTGCTCACGGATGGTCCGCGCTCCGTCTTCCAGCCGCCGCACAGGATGCTGCAATTCGCGATGCTGCAAGGCCGACGTGCCCACCACCAGCCCGCAATCGGCCACCGCTTCCGCCACGCTGCCATACTCGGTGGCGTCCGCCAACAATTTCTCTGCTCCCACGGCGGAGCGCGCTTCGCGAAACGCGATCTGGTAAGGATTCACGACGCGCAGCCTGGAAAACCCAAAGTTACTCATGGCCCGCGCCGCTGCGCCGATGTTCAAGGGGTTGCGCGCGGCCGCCAGCACCACGCACAACCGGTCGAATTGGCGCGAAGCCGGCAAGGCGGCCATTTTACGCCAATGCGCGATGGCCTCGCGCAAAGCCGCTGGCTCCGCCCCGCTGTGGGCGTGATCACAAGCTGGTGTGAGCAGAGTCACGCCGAAGCAAAGCAATTGCGGGATAGACTATCTGGGTGGTGAAGGTGCGCTCATGAACAGCCGCTTTCCCGGCCCCGTCGCTGAATCCGCGTTGCCGCAAAATCCTGGCCCGGCCATGCCCGCTGTTCCCGTTCTTACCGTTCAACACCTGACCATCGCCATCGGCGAGCGCACCATTATTCGCAACGCCAGCTTCTCTTTGGAAGCCGGCGCCAGTTTGGCCATCGTCGGTCCGAACGGCTCCGGTAAATCCGTTTTGCTGAAAGCCCTGCTGGGACTGCTCGCTTACGCGGGAAAGGTTGACTGGGCGCCAGGCGCGCGGATTG
>JBGPLR010000048.1:0-11973 GCA_041486545.1 Terriglobia bacterium | reverse complement strand
TGCGGTCCCTGCGGGCGCGGAGTTCCATCAACTTGATATCGGCGACCGCGGCGCATTACGGCAAGTTGTCCGCCGCAACGAGTTCGACGTGGTATTTCATTTCGCGGCGAAAGCCCTGATTCCGGAGTCGGTGAGCAATCCGGGGGTGTTCTTCGATAAAAACGTTGCGGCGGGAATCATCATGCTGGAGGTGCTGCGCGAGGCCGGGATTCGCAACATTGTCTTTTCGTCGTCAGCCGCGGTGTATGGCGCGCCGGAGAAAGTTCCGACTGAAGAAGACAGTCTGCTGCGGCCCATGAACTCCTACGGGCTGACCAAGCTGATGATGGAGCAGATACTGGAGTGGTACGCGCGGGCTTACGGATGGAGCGCTGTAGCGTTCCGCTATTTCAGCGCGGCCGGGGCGACGGCGGAGTTGGGAGAGCGCCACGAACCGGAAACCCACGTCATCCCGCTGCTGCTGGAAGCGGCGGTCGGGGAAAGGACCAGCTTCAGCATTTATGGAGATGATTACGACACGCCCGACGGCACGTGCCTGCGTGACTACGTTCATGTTGTGGACATTGCGCGCGCCCACATCTGCGCGCTGCAGAAACTGGGGCAGGCGGGGATGCGGGTGTACAACATCGGCACGGGCGTGAGCTACTCGGTGCGCGAGCTGTGCGTTGCGGCGGAGGAGGCCACAGGGCGGAAGATCCCAGTTCGCATCGCCGCACGGCGGGAGGGCGATCCGCCGGCGTTGTGCGCAAGTCCGCGCCGGATCATGGAAGAACTGGGCTGGAAGCCGGAGCATTCTTCGCTCAGGGAAATCCTGGAGTCAGCCTGGTCGTTGAAACAGAAGAACTGGAAGCAGAAGCAGTTGAAACACGCGGGAGCCGCTGCGTCGCGATGAAAGCCTTCATCCTTGCGGCGGGCAACGGAACGCGGCTGCGCCCGCTGACGGACAAAGTTCCCAAGTGCCTCTTGCCCATTCAGGGCGTTCCGCTGCTGGAGATATGGCTGCGCCATTGTGAAGCGGCGGGCGTGCGCGAAGCGCTGGTGAACGCCCATGCGCACGTGCAACAAGTCAAAGAGTTCGTCGCCGGCCGCGCGGGCGCGGTGCACGTGCACGTGGCTGAAGAAGTGGAACTGCTGGGCAGCGCGGGCACGCTGGCGGAGAATCGCGGGTTCGTTGCCGCCGAGGATGCGTTCTTCGTGCTGTACTGCGACGTGCTGACCAACGCCCGCTTGAGTGCGCTTTGGGAATTTCACCGGGAGAAGAGATGGCCGGTGACGTTGGGAATCAGCCAGGTGGCAGATCCGTCGCGTTGCGGGATCGTTTCGGCGGATGAAAGCGCGACTGTGCGCGGGTTCGTGGAGAAGCCGGCCAGTCCGGAGAGCAACTGGGCGTTCAGCGGCGTGATGGTCGCGGGCCAGGAGATTTTTGATGTGATTCCGGGGCAGCGTCCTGCGGATATTGGGTTCGATGTGTTGCCAAGGCTTGTCGGGCGAATGGCGGCATACCGCATGTCCAGCTACCTGATGGACGTTGGTACGCTCAAGAACTACCGGGCAGCACAAGAGTCATGGCCGGGACTTTGAGGGACTGGCGAGTGGAACTGGCGGGAGTGATCTTCGATCTGGACGGCGTGGTGGTGGACAGCCATGCGGCACACATCCGCGCTTGGAAGACTCTGTTCGCGTCGCTGGGGAAGGAAATTTCAGATCATGATTTATCGTTCGTAATGGACGGGCACAAGCGAGATACGATCCTGCGGCATTTTCTGGGCGAACTGAGCGCCGATGAGTTGAAGGACTATGGGGAAAGAAAGGCCGCGCTTTATCGCGAAGCTGCAACGCAGCTGAAGACCGTTCCAGGGCTGGGAGGGTTCATGGATGCACTGGACGACGCGGGATTGCTTATGGCGGTGGCCAGTTCAGCGGGACGCGATCGTGTGGAACACACGCTGAGCGCTCTGGGAATCGCGACGCGCTTTCGCGCGGTGGTGACCGGTGATGACCTGGCTGAGAGCAAGCCTGATCCGGCGGTGTTTCAACTAGCGGCCCGCGAGTTGGGCGTGAAGGCGGAGTCCGTCCTGGTGTGCGAGGATGCGGTGGCGGGGGTGGAAGGCGCAAAAAAGGCAGCGATGAAGTGTCTGGCGATTGCCGCGAATGGTCGGGGACCGTTGCTGAAGCAGGCTGGAGCAGATTGCGTGGTCGCGGATTTTACACAAGTGAGTCTGGAAAAGTTGCGAGGGTTGTTCAAGTAGCGCGCACGGCTCACCCCCAGAGGCTAAAGCCGGCCGTTCTCGGGCTTAAACGCAGGCATAAAAACCTGCTCCACCCCACTAGGAACATACGTTCTGCAATCGCCCTATTTTGCACGCTGGCAGGCCGGAAGGAGCTAACTTCTCAGCCTGCCAGAATGCCTGAGCAAGACGGCAAACGGCTTTTCGATCAGCCGGTGGCCGCCCTTCTCAGCTCGCGGGACGCGAAGTCGTCAATCACTTTGGCGGCAGGACGGGCGCCGTGGCGAATCACCTGTTGTGAGAAGCGTTCCATTTCTTCCAACTGCGGGCTGAATTGCAACAGCAGCAAATCCACGCCGGCTTCTTCAAATTCAGCAATGCGCTCGGAAACCTGCTCCGGGGTGCCGACCAGACCGGAGCGCAGGCCGCGGTTGGATACCGAGTAGTCTTCCAGCGAGACGCGCTGTTCCAGCTGGGTGTTGGCCAGCCATTGCTGGTAGTTGCCGTAGCCGGCGGCGTTTTGCTTGACGTCAGTGATGCGGCGCAATTCCTGCTGGGCTTCTTCTTCGCTGTCGCGGACGATGGCGTAGGCGGCGACGCCGAACTGCATGCGCGGCAGACCATGGTTTTCGCGGCGGGCGGAGAGATCGCGGATTTTGTCGCGGACTTTCTCCGGCGGGTCGCCGTGCATGACGTACGCGTCGCACTTTTGCGAGATCAGGTTCTTGGCGGCTTCCGATTCTCCGCCGGCGTAGATCACGGGGCGCGGTCGCGAAACCGGTTTGGGCTGGAGGACGAGATCGTCCACGCGATAGTACTTGCCGTGGTAGTTGAAGTGGTCCTGCTTCCAGGATTGATCAACCACATCCAGCCACTCAGAGGTGCGGGCGTAACGGTCGTCGTGCTGGTCAAACTGCACGCCGTATTTGCGGGCTTCTTCCGCCCACCAGGAGGAGACCACGTTGAGCGAAAGGCGTCCGTTGCTGATGTGGTCAATGTTGGCGGCCTGTTTGGCCAGCAACGCAGGATTGTGGAAGGTGGGCCGCACGGCGACCATCAGCTCAAGGCGATGGGTGACGGCGGCCAGGGCGGCGGCGGTGGACCAGGCATCAAGGGATGGCTCTTCCGGGCCTTTGATGTCATTGAGGTTGAGTTCGGCGACCAGCGTGAGGTCAAAGCCGATTTCTTCGCTGCGGCGAGCGAGGCGGCTGATGTAAGGCCAGGTGGCCTGCATGTTTTCATCTTCAACGTTGCGCAGCCAGCCGCCAAAAACGGGGAGCCAGTATCCGTAGCGCATCACGCGGCCTCTCTTTCCAGGAAATCGACGAGGCGGACGAAGGGATCAAAGCCTACGACGCGGGGACCATCGGCGACGAAGTTGGAGAGCGCGTTGACGTCGTAGTAGTAGAGCTGGCCGTCGCGATCGTCAATGATGTACTCGACGCCGCCGACCTCAATGTTGGCTTCACGCATGATGCGCTCCACACCCTGGATGGCTGCGTCGGGTGGCGTGTAGCCTTCAACCTTGAGGCCGCTCTTGGGGGCGTCCACGGGGCAGGCGGCGCGGGTCAGCTCCTGGCCTCCGGTGGTGCGGCAGATGTCCGCGGGGCAGAGATCAAAGGTTTCTCCGGTGAGATGGACCTTGATGCCGTAGAGAAATTTGCAGTCCACAACCTCAACGCGGACGATGTGTCCGCCGCGCGCAGGAATAAATTCCTGGACCAGGGCGGTGGTGTCCAGGCCGAGGTCAAGAGCGGCAGGGCCGGCCGGATCAGCGTTGACGGATTCTTCCAGTTGCTGACGCGTGAGGAACTTCTTGACTCCGGCGCCGCTGCCGCCGATGTTGGGCTTAACGACAATGGGGAAGCGCAGACCGTCGGCGGCTTCGAGCGCGTCAGCAGGTGAGTTGATGACGCGGGTCTTGGGATAGGGAAGTCCGAGCGACTCCAGCAAGGAGAGCTGAAGGGCTTTTGACGTCTCATAGCGAAAGGCTCTCTGGCCGTTCACCACGCGCTTGCCGCGCTGCTCCAGGTGGGCAAGGTAATACAGCGTGTAGAAGATGCCCTGGCCGTGGCCGCGGCGGTACGCGGAGGGGCTCATGCGGTTGAAGATCAGCGAGTAATTGCCTTCGCCGTTGAGTTGCGCGGGATCAAAGTGGTGCTGAGCGGCGTTGACGCGGACGAAGGGCGTCCCGCGGCGTTCCAGTTCAGCAAACAGCGGCTTGAACCAGTGCGGATGTTCGTAGTAAATCGCGATAGGTTGTTTGGGCATGCTTTCCTCATTGGCTGAGGACCGCATCGGGCATGAGCAGCCGGAAAAGAAAAAGGCCGCTCTCACTTGAGCGGCCCCTGACTTTCGAAATCTTCAAAAAAACCTAAGAAAGATTACGCGTCACCGGCCGCTCGCCCCATACAACAACACATACACATGGCCATAGCCATGTTGGAGGCGGACGCCGGGTTGGCGCAGTAAGACTGCATTAGGATCGATAGATTTAAACAGATGCGGGGCGGCGAGTCAATGGAGATGTTAGGGCTGGCATATAGAATCCTATGTTGAAGATCAGAGGAGGAAGGATGGGCAAGATTGCCAAAATTGCCACAATTGGTAATCGGGCAATTGTGAAGCTGTGGGCAACAGGGCTATTGGTGGCGCTGGTGATTTGCTCGGCTTTGACGGCTAGCGCAGTCGGAGCCCCGGAGGGGATTCCCCGTGATCTGGCGCGGCTGCGGGCGCAGCAGCTTTCCGACGTTCGCTACCGGCTGAGCTACACGCTTGTCCCCAAAGCTGGGTCGATTAGCGGGCATGAGGAGCTGCGGTTTGTCCAGAACGCGGATGCGCGCGGAATCCTGCCGGAGTTGCTCGACTTCCGCGAAGGAAGCATCAGCGGCCTCACCGTGAACGGGCAAGCAGCGCCGACGGCGATGGAGAACGGCCACGTTGAGCTGCCGGCCAAGATGCTCAAGCTGGGCGAAAACGTGGTGGAGATTGATTTCACAGCGCCGGTAGCGCCGGCGGGGAAAGCCTTCACGCGTTTTGAAGACAAAGACGACGGCAACGAATACATCTACACGCTGTTTGTTCCGATGGACGCCGAGATGGCGTTTCCGTGCTTTGACCAGCCGGACATGAAGGCGAAGTTTACCCTGCAGGTCACGGCGCCCCTGGCTTGGACCGTGGTGTCCAATGCGCCGGTGATCTCGGAGTTTGAGCACGATTTACGCGTTCGCGTCATGAACTTTGCCGAGACCAAGCCCATCAGCACATACCTGTTTGCGTTTGCCGCGGGGCCGTTCCAGAAAGTCAACGAAGTCCCAGGAATGCCGGGCCTGTACGTCCGCAAATCGAAACTGGACAAAGCAGAGGCGGAAGCCCACGCGGTGCAGCAGATAACCGCAGACGGCATGCGGCATCTTTCGGAGTATTTCCAGCAGCCGTTTCCGTTTCCCAAATATGACATGGTGCTGATTCCCGGCTTCGCCTACGGCGGCATGGAGCATGCCGGGGCGACGTTTCTGCGGGAAGAATCCATCCTGTTTCGCACCTCGCCTACGCACAGCGACCGGCTGAACCGCGACATCCTGCTGCTGCACGAGCTGACGCACCAGTGGTTCGGCGACCTGGTGACGATGCGCTGGTTTGACGATCTCTGGCTCAAAGAAGGCTTTGCCCAGTACATGGCGTACCAAACGCTGGCGTCGCTGAAGCCGACCGACAACATCTGGAAGAGGTTTTATCAGGCGATCAAGCCGGCGGCATATGGGATTGATTCCACGCCGGGAACCACGCCGATTTACCAGGAGATCGCGAACCTGAAGGACGCTAAGTCGGCTTACGGCGCGATTGTCTATTCCAAAGCTCCGGGCGTGCTGAAGCAACTGGCGTTTGTGCTGGGCGAAAACAAGTTTCGCGATGGTTTGCGGCTCTATCTGAAAGAGCACGCCTACGCCAACGCCGAATGGAGCGACCTGGTAGGAGCGTTTGAAAAAGTTTCCGGCAAGAAGCTGGGCGACTGGGCGAACGCGTACATCCGGCGGCGCGGCATGCCGCAGGTGGACGTGGAGTGGAAATGCGACCCGAAGAAAGGCGTGAGCCGCGTGTTTCTCACGCAGCGTGACGCGCTGAATGAAGGCGGAACATGGCCCATAGCAACGCAGGTGCTGCTCAACTACGGCGCCGCGGAAGGGGTCATCCGGGCGGACTGGCAACGCGGGAAGACGGAGTTGGAGCAGGCCGGCGCAGTTTGTCCACAGTGGATCTTTGCCAACGACCAGGACCACGCCTACGGCCGCTTTCTGCTGGACGCGAAGAGCCGCAAAGCGGTAACGGAACAAATGGGCACGATTACGGATGTGTTTGAGCGCACGCTGCTGTGGGGATCGCTGTGGGAATCGGTGCGCGAAGCAGAGATGGACCCGCGGGAATACGTTGAGCTGGCGCTGAAGTCACTTCCTGCCGAAAAGGACGAAGCGCTGGCGCAGAGCCTGATCGGCCGGACAATCTTTGCGCTGCATAAATATCTCAGCGACGAAGCGCGGGCGCAGATTGTGCCGAAGGCCGAAGCCCTGGCGCATGACCAGATGCTGCATGCGCCGCAGAAAGACATGCGGATTGTGTGGTTCCGCGCGCTGCGGGCCGTCGCGGAGACGCAGCAGGGTCGCGACTGGATCAAGCAGATCCTGGCGGGGAAGCTGGATGTGCCGGGAGTGGAAGTGCGTCCGCTGGACCGCTGGCAGATGATGACCGTGCTGGTGGCAATGAATGATCCGGAGGCGGAAGTGTTGCTGGCGGCGGAGGAGAAACGTGATTCGTCGGGTGAAGGACGGAAGTACGCATTCGTGGCGGCGGCGGCGCGTCCGGATGGCAAATCGAAAAAGGAGTTCTTCGATGGCTACCTGCATGACGCAGCGCGTCCGGAAGACTGGGTGGAACAAAGCCTGGGCGCGTTCAACGGGTGGAGCCAGTCGTCACTGACTTTGCCGTTTCTCAAGCCCGCGCTGGCGGCTTTACCGCAGGTGAAGAAGGAGCGAAAGATCTTCTTCGTACTGGCGTGGCTGAACGCGTTCATTGGCGGGCAGCAATCAGCCGAAGCGCAGGCGCAAGTGCAGGAATTTCTGCAGTCGGCGAGCCTGGATAAAGATTTAAAGCTAAAGGTTTTGGAAGTATTTGACGATTTAAACCGTACAGTGAAAATTCGCGCTAAATACCAGGGGAAAGCGCGTTGAATGTTAAGGGAAGGCGCTGTTTCGCCCTTATTTTTGCTGCACAGGGCGGAATTAAGCGAGGTATAATCTGGTTCGATGCCGAAGTACTCGATCATAGTACCTTTTCACAACGAGCAGGAGAGCGTGACCGCTCTCTACGACCGCTTGAAGGCCGTGATGGAAGCCACGGGCGAGACCTTTGAACTGGTCTTTGTGGACGACGGCAGCGTGGACCGCACGTACAAACTGCTGCGCGAGATTGTGACCATTGACAGCCGCGTGGTGGTGGTGAAATTGCGCCGCAACTTCGGACAGACTTCAGCCCTGGCCGCGGGGTTCGCGCACGCGCAAGGCGAGTATCTGATCGCCATGGACGGCGACCTGCAGCACGATCCGGACGACATTCCAAAATTCCTGGAAATGCTGGAGCAGGGGTACGACCTGGTGAGCGGCTGGCGCAAAGAGCGTGTGGACAATTTTGTGATGCGGCGGATTCCGTCGCGGATTGCCAACTGGGCCATGGCCAAGCTGAGCGGCGTGGACATCCACGACTTTGGGACGACATACAAGGCGTATCGCCGCGAAATAATTCAGCAGTTGCCGCTGTACGGCGAGCTGCACCGGTTCATTCCGGCGCTGGCGTCATGGTATGGCGCTTCCATTTGCGAAATTCCCATCAAGAACATCAACCGGCCGAAAGGCGCGTCGCACTACGGGATTTCGCGCACGGTCCGCGTGTTCTTTGACTTGATCACCATCCGCTTCCTGCTGAAGTATATGTACCGTCCTTTGCACCTGTTTGGCAGCGTGGGCATGCTGTCTCTGTTCAGCGGCATGGGCATTGCGTTCTGGCTGATGCTGACCAAACTGGTCTGGCACCAGAGCGTGATGGGCGCGCACGGGCCGCTGATGATTTCGGCGGCGGTGCTGATCGTTTTCGGCGGGCAGATGCTGGCGCTGGGGCTTCTCGGCGATCTTCAGGTGCGCAACTTCCAGGAACCAAGCCGCCGCGTACCGTACACGGTGGCGCACGTATTGCGGTCGCAGAGCCAGGAACAGGCCGTCAACGAATAGCATCTTAATAACAGTTGGAAATCATACGAGCAAAAAATGAGCACAGGACTTTCTACGCAAACTGAGCTGCGGCTGGCCAAACGCATGTCGCGGCTGGGATCAGAAACCGCCTTTGAAGTTCTCGCCAAGGCGCGCGCCCTGGAAGCACAGGGCAGAGAGATTGTTCACCTGGAAATCGGCGAGCCGGATTTTGATACACCGGCGAACGTGGTGGAAGCCGGGATCAACGCCATCCGCGAGGGCTACACCCACTACACGCCGTCGGCCGGCATGCCGGAGCTGCGGCAGACCGTGGCTGACGACGTCACGCGCACGCACGGCGTGAAAGTCACGGCCGACGAAGTGGTGATCGTCCCCGGGGGCAAGCCGACGATCTATTTCACGTTCACCGCTCTCGTCGAAGAAGGCGATGAAGTCATCTATCCCAATCCGGGATTCCCAATTTACGAATCGCTGATCAACTTTACCGGCGCGAAGGCCGTCCCGCTGCAGATGCGCGAAGAGAAAGACTTCCGTCTGGACCCCAACGAGCTGGCCGACCTGATCACCGACCGCACCAAGCTGATTGTGCTGAATTCGCCGCACAACCCCACGGGCTCTGTGCTCACTGAGCAGGACGTAAAAGATATTGCCGCGGCGATTGGCGACCGCGACATTATGGTGCTCTCCGACGAAATCTACAGCCGCCTGATCTTTGAAGGCCAGCACCACTCACTCATGTCGCTGCCCGGATGGCGCGACCGGGTGATCATGCTGGATGGCTGGTCCAAGACCTACGCGATGACCGGATGGCGCCTGGGCTACGGCGTGATGCGCAAAGACCTGGCCGCACACTTTAGCCGCCTGATGACCAATGTGAACTCATGCAGTGCAAGCTTCACGCAGGTGGCAGGTATGGAGGCGCTCAAGGGCGATCAGGCGGCGGTCAGGAATATGTGCGCGCAGTTCAAGGCGCGGCGGGACAGGTTCATTGCCGGGCTGAACAAAATCCCTGGCTTCAGTTGCAAGCTGCCGCATGGTGCGTTCTACGCGTTCCCCAACGTCAAGAAGACGGGATGGGATTCGCGAAAGCTGGCGGACGTTATGCTCAACGAAGCTGGCGTGGCATGCCTCTCCGGCACGGCGTTTGGCGCGTTTGGCGAAGGCTACTTGCGCTTCAGCATTGCCAACTCCATGGAGAACCTGGACAAGGCGCTGGACCTCATCGGCGCCTGGGCGAAGAAAAACCTCTAGACAATTGGTAATTGAGTAAGTTGGTAATTGGGTAATTTGGATTCGGCTCCAAATTACCCTTTTGCTTTATGTGGGCTTCGCAGGGGGGGTATCGGTGCAATTTCCGCCGCCTGTTTGATTCGCATCATTCGCGGCCAAGCTTTGCTTCAATCAGCGTTCATCTGCGAAAATCAGCGGCGAAGAACTTTCATGTCAAATTCATTCCGAGTCTTTGCCACCTGCCACATCGGCGATGCCGCTGAAAATCTTCTGCGCGAAAAAGGGTGTGACCTGGAAATCTATCCTGGTCCGGAAGCGCCGCACAAGAGCGTTATCGTGGAGAAAGTGCGCAGCGGTGTGGACGGTCTGATCACCACGTTGCGCGATCCTATCGACGCGGAAGTGTTTGAAGCCGGCAAAGGAACGCTGAAGGTGGTGTCGCAGATTGCTGTGGGGTTCGACAATATCAACCGTGCCGACGCCAATCGCTACCGGATTCCGATCACCAATACGCCGGACGTGTTGAATGACGCCACGGCAGAATTTGCTTTTTTCATGATGGGGGCTCTCTCCCGCCGCTTGTGGAACAGCGAGCGGATGGTGCGCGAAGGGAAATGGGGCGCGTGGCACCCGTTTCTTCCATTCCTGGGCGACGAGATCACGGGGAAGACGATCGCCATCATCGGCACGGGAAGGATCGGGTTGGCGCTGATCAAAAAGTGCACTGGCTTTGACATGAACGTGCTTTGCTATGATCCGGTTTATCAAAACCACCGGTTTGCGGCGGATATGCAGGAACTGATGGACCTGCGCCACAAACTGGGGATGGTGAAAGAAAAGAACTGGATCAAATACGTGGGCCTGGAAGAAGCGCTGGCTGAGGCGGATTACGTGAGCCTGCATGTTCCGCTGGTTCGCGAAGGCAACAGGCCAACCTACCACCTGATCAACGAGCGCACGTTGAAGCTGATGCGCAAGGATGCTTATTTGATCAACGCCGCGCGGGGCCCGGTGATTGACGAAGCTGCGCTGGCGAAAGCGCTCAAGGAACGCTGGATCGCCGGAGCGGCCTTGGACGTGTTCGAACAAGAACCGCTTTCTTCCGAATCGCCGCTGCTGGATCCGGAGATTGAAGACCGCTGCCGTCTGTATCCGCATTTTGCCAGCGCCGGGCGCATTACGCGCCTCTCGGTTGACCCGGAAAAAGGCATGGCTGGACGGTGCGTTCAGGGCTTGCTGGATGTGCTGGAAGGCAACTACGGCGGCGACAGAACGAGGATGCCATATGTGGTGAACAAGGAAGCGTGGACGGGATCGGGCGCGGATGGAGAAGGTATTTAATGCGCCACACTCAACGCGTTTCTCCCCGACTCAAGGGGTTTTATCGAATCGCCTTCTTTCTTGTGGTGCTGGGTTTGTTTCTGGAAGTTGGCGCGGTACTGCTGGTTCCCAACGACACGATGTATACGTTCGAAGCGAAGCCGGTGGCTTTGGTTGCGTTTTGGCTTTTTGTTATCGCTGTTGCAGCGTTGGTCTGCGCAAACTTCTCCCTGTGGGGTGGTATGCTTTACTTCCTTGTTCGGCATGATTCCAGCCCCGGAGTTGAGCGGGTGGTATGGTTCGTGGTCGTGTTTTTCGGATTGTCGTTCGGTGCGGCGGTTTACTACTGGTTTGTTTATCGGAAGATTCCGGAGACGATAGAAGGAATCCAATAACCGTTGTGCTTAGCGTGCCGTCGTCACCAGCGCCCCAGCCATCGACTTGAAAATCTTTGCTCCGTCGGCAGAGCCCAGAAGCGCTTCGCTGCAGCGGTCAGGATGGGGCATCATGCCCAGGACGTTGCGGCCTTCGTTGCAAATGCCGGCAATGTTATCGAGCGAGCCGTTGGGGTTGGCTTCCGGCGTAATGCGGCCATCCGGCGTGGCGTAGCGGAAGACGATGCGGTTCTGGCCCTTCAGCGCGTCGAGCGTCGAGGCGTCGCAATAGTAGTTACCTTCCATGTGGCCGATAGGGATGCGCAGCACGTCGCCCTGTTTGCAGGCGGTGGTGAAAGGCGTGTCAGCATTCTCCACGCGGAGGTCAACAAACTTGCAGATGTATTTGAGGCCGGCGTTGCGCATGAGCGCGCCGGGGAGCAGGCCGGCTTCGCACAGGATCTGGAAACCGTTGCAGATGCCGATGACCAGCCCGCCGGTTGCGGCGAACTTCTGGACTTCATCCATGATGGGCGCGAATTTGGCAATAGCGCCGGTGCG